>PQAM01000014.1 GCA_003104975.1 Candidatus Methylomirabilota bacterium | reverse complement strand
TCCGCGCTGCCGGGGGAAGATCACACCGAGCGCGTGCTGGTCGGGCTGGATCTGCAGCCGCGCCGTTAGGAGGTCCACTGTGCCAAAGATGACTGGTCCATCGCCCCATGCCGACAAGGCATCTGCACGGACGCTCGCCAAGCCGCGGAACGAGCGATACCTCCTGCGGCTGTTCGTGGCCGGGATGACGCCCACATCGAGACGCGCCATCGCCAACGTCAAGCAGATCTGCGAAGAGCACCTCAAGGGACGCTACGACCTGGAGGTGATCGACCTGTACCAGCAGTTCACGCTGGCCAAGGGTGAGCAGATCATTGCGACGCCGACGCTGATCAAGAAGCTGCCGCTGCCGCTGCGCCGGATCATCGGCGACATGTCGGCGGCAGACCGGGTGCTGGTCGGATTGGATCTGCGGAAGAAGCCGTAGACGCCGTGCCGGACGCCCATGGGCACTGAGATGAAACAACCGAACCCGACGCAGCAGCAACTCATCGCCGAGAATCAGGCACTGCGCGCGCGATTGGACGAAGCCGAAGAGACCCTGCGCGCCATCCGCACCGGCGAGGCGGACGCGCTCGTCGTCTCCACCGCACAGGGCGAACAGGTCTTTACGCTGAAAGGCGCGGACCATTCGTACCGCCTGCTGATCGAGCAGATGAACCAGGGCGCGGCCACACTCACCCAGGACGGTCTCGTCCTGTACGGCAATCGCCGCTTGGCCGAGATGGTCAACGCGTCGCTGGAGCAGGTGATCGGCTCCTCGATGCACGATTGGATCGCGCCCGCCGACCGCGGCCTGTTTCACGGCTTGCTGCGAGGCGACGAGACGCGTCGCGGCGTGGAGATCGCGCTGCGCGACGGAGACGACACGCTGCTGCCCTGCTATCTCGACGTCAACACGGCACGGGTGGACGAGACGCAGGCGGTCGTCTGCCTGACCGCGACCGATTTGACGGAGCAGAAAGCCCACGCCGCCCAACTGCGGGCGTTGGCCCTGGAGCTGATCACCGCCGAGGAGGGCGAGCGTCAGCGGGTCGCGCGGTTGCTGCACGACTCCATCCAGCAGAGGCTGGCTGCGACAAAGTTTCGGTTGAATATGGTGCAGAGTAGGCTCAGCGATCCGGCGCTCCGCCGGCGGATTCATGAGGCCGTCGCGCTGCTCGACGCCTCGATGGAGGAGTTACGCGCGCTGACCGGCCAGCTCAGTCCGCTGGTCCTGCACGAGCTGGGGCTGGGGGCGGCACTCGCCTGGCTTGGACGGCAGATGCGGGAACAGCACGGGCTGGCGGTTGCGGTGCGGGCGGCGCCGGGCGCCGACCCGAGCAGCAAAGAGACTGCGGCGCTGCTGTTTCACGCCGTCCGCGAACTGCTGTTCAACGTCGTCAAGCACGCAGAGGCGGCCGAAGCCCGGGTGATCCTCGAGCGGACCGACGAGGCCGTCCGGGTCACGGTGGAGGATCACGGCAAGGGCTTCGAGCCTGCGACGGCCGCCGCCCCTGGCGCCTCGCCAGGGAGCTTCGGGCTCTTTACCATCCGGGTGCGACTGGAGGCCATCGGCGGAGCGCTCACCATCGACAGCGCGCCCGGCAAAGGCACCCGCGTGAGCCTTCTGGCGCCGGAAGCCCTTGTTGCCGCCATCCAATAGGCTGTCGCCCCAGCCGGGGCGCAGACGTTCATGGTTGAATCCGGTTACAAAAGTAGGATATGATGGGGGCAACTTAAGAAAGCGAGGGAGCCATGTTTGGACTCGGAATGCCGGAGTTAATAATAATCCTTTTGATTGCCCTTGTTGTATTCGGCGCGGCCAAATTACCGCAGATCGGTAGCTCTCTCGGCGGAGCAATTCGCGAATTTAAGAAGTCCGTCGAATCGTCCCCCAAGGAAGTACCGCCCACGCCTACCGAGGAGATCGCCTGTAGCCAGTGCCGCCGGCCGCTCCAGAAGGAGTGGACCGCCTGCCCCCACTGCGGCACGAAGCGAGAAGCGTAGGGGCGATTCGCGAATCGCCCCTACAAGTTGCGTTCGTAGATGATCCGAAGGCCGGTCAGCGTCAGCAGCGAGTCCACATGCTTGATGCTTGGTGATTCGGTAAGAATCAGATGGGCGAGCCCCCCGGTGCCGATCACAATAGGATCGCCCCCCATCTCCTCGCGCATTCGCGTCACGATCCCTTCCACCAGCCCCAGATAGCCGAAAAAGAGCCCCGACTGCATGCTGGCCACTGTCGTCTTTCCCACCACACTGTTCGGCTTCGTGATGTCGATCCGGGGTAGCTTCGCGGTCCGCTCAAACAGGGCCTCGGCGGCGATCCCGATACCCGGCGCGATGACACCACCCAGATATTCCCCTTGGGTCGACACTGCGTCAAAGGTGGTAGCGGTCCCAAAATCGACCACAATCGCCGGGCCACCGTAGGTTTCGAAGGCCGCCACTGCATTCACGATTCGGTCGGCCCCTACCTCGCGCGGGCTGTCGTACAGGATCGGCATGCCGGTCGTGATCCCTGGTCCGACCACTAGAGGCTCGATCCGGAAGTAGCGATGGGCCATCTCTTTGAGGGACGACTGCAGCGGCGGAACCACCGAGGCGATAATCATGGCCGAAATCCGGTTCGGCTCCAGCCCGTCGAGGTGTAACAAATTGCTGATCAATATCCCGTACTCGTCGCCGGTCCCGTCCCGCCGGGTGCTGAGCCTCCAGTGCGTCCGAAGCTCCTTCCCCTCGAACAGTCCGACCGTCGTATTGGTGTTGCCGACGTCCAGCGCGAGCAGCATATTCGTCTACCCCGCAAGCGTCACATCACCGGCCACCAGGTGATGCAATGCGCCTGTCGCGTCCCGGACCACCAGTCGCCCCAGGTCATCCAGCTCCACCGCGAAGCCGGACACTTCTTCATCACCGGATCGCGCTACAACCATTCGCCCCACCGTCAGACAACGGCGCCTGACCTGCTCGAGAATGGGTCGGGGGCCGTCGCTCAACAACCGATCGTACCAACCATCGAGGCTCTCAATTAACAACCGCGCCATCGCCGTTCGATCGAGGGGATGCCCGGCCTCAATGCGCAGTGAAGTGGCGATTTCGCGCAACTCACCTGCAAAGTTGGCCTCGGTCTGATTCGCATTAATGCCGATCCCAAGGATGACGTACAGAAGGCTGGCGCCCCCGACCGCCATTTCGCCAAGAATGCCGCCCACCTTTCGGCCGTGCAGGATCAGGTCGTTGGGCCACTTGAGCGCTGTCGTGAGTCCCGTCGTCCGCTCGATCGCCTCGGCGCCGGCTACCGAGCCCATCAGGGTCAGCATGGGAGCGCTCTTCGGCGGAATCGGCGGCCTTAGAATTACGGACACGTACAGCCCCAGCCCCATCGGCGATTCCCATCGACGGCCGAGCCGACCGCGCCCCCGTCGCTGCCGCTCCGCAATGACAAGCGCGCCATCCGCCTCATCGCGGCCGGCCAGCGCCGCCGCCTCGTCGTTGGTCGACTCGACATCCTGGAACAGGTGGATGACGGTCCCGACCCTGCGCGTCGTCAGGCCGGCCCGGATCTCCGCCTCCCGTAACGGCGTCAAGAGTTCCTGATGGCTCATCACAATCGCCCAGTGTTCCGAGTCAGAAGCTCGATGAGGAAATCAGCGGTCTGCGTGTCGTCATTCCCGCAAAAGCGGGAATCCAGAACTCGCGTGATTCCCTGGGTTCCGGCTCGCGCCCGCGGTGCGGGCTTGGCCGGAATGACGGCCAGAAATATGTGACGAATTTCGAATACACGCCACTAACTGCCTGCGTCAGGCAGGTCGCAAAAGCTGGTCGATCCGTTCAAGGTGCTGCAGCAACTTGACCTTGGTATCCATGAGCCGGGCCTGCTCATCCCGCTGCTTGGCCACCACCTCCGCCGGCGCCTTCGCAACGAAATCCGCGTTGCTGAGCTTTTTGTCTATCCGCGCCAGCTCCTGCTCCACCTTGTCCAGCTCACGCCGCAGCTTCTGCTGCCTGGTCGTAAAGAGCGAGAGGTCGTCGACCGGCAGGTGTACCTCAATGCCGCTTACCAGACCCACTGCGGCCGGCGACGGTCGATCCAGATGTTGCCCGAAGGCCACCTGCTCCGCGCGCGTAAGCGCGGCGAGGTACGGCCTGACCGTCTCTATCGCTCTGTCGTCATCGTCGGATGAGGTCCGGAGCACCAGCCGGATCGATTTCGACGGCGCAATCTCCAGATCCGAACGGAGGTCCCGGGCCGCCCGCGTCAGCTCCATCAGAAGACCTATCGAGGCCTCGGTATCGGCCGCCTCCCACGCCGGTTCGGCCTTGGGCCAGTGGTCCTGCATCAGGCTGGTCCCTTCGCGGCCCGGCAGTTGCTGCCAGATCTCTTCCGTAATGAACGGCATGAACGGGTGCAGCAGGCGCAGCGTGGTCTCCAGCCCCAGCAGCAGTATGGCAACCCCGGCCTGCCGTTGTTCCCGACTCGACCCCTCCGAGGTAAGGCGAGACTTCACCATCTCCAGATACCAGTCGCAGTATTCGTGCCAGACGAACTGATAGAGGGCCGACGCCGCCTCATTGAACCGGTACTCCTCCAGCGCCGTCGTCACCGATCCGATCAGGCCGTGCAGTCGGCTGAGCAGCCACCGATCCGCCAGATCAAGTGCAGGGGCGGTTTTCAAACCGCCCTCGTCGACGACCGTCCGTGTGGAACCTTCGAGAAGCGGCAGGTATCGGGCGAGGAACTGATGGGCGTTCCATAGTTTGTTGCAGAAGTGGCGATACCCCTCGATCCGCTCTTCCGACAGCCGGATGTCGCGGCCTTGGGCCGCCAGTGCGGCCAGGGTAAAGCGGAAGGCATCGGCCCCGTAGTCCTCAATGACTACCAGCGGATCGATGACGTTGCCTTTTGACTTCGACATCTTCTGCCCTTCGGCGTCGCGCACGAGGGCATGGATATAGACCTCCCGGAACGGGACATCGTTCATGAACTTGAGTCCCATCATCATCATCCTGGCGACCCAGAAAAAGATAATGTCGAAGCTGGTGACGAGCGTTGAGGTCGGATAGAACCGGCGGAGCAGCTCGGTCTGTTCCGGCCAGCCCATCGTTGAGAAGGGCCAGAGGGCCGATGAGAACCAGGTGTCGAGGACATCGGGGTCCCGAACCAACTCCGATCCGCCGCATCGAGGACAGGCGGCAGGAGGCGATGTGGCAACAATCGGCGCAGCATCGCGAAGGATCCTGTGGGCCCCCGCATCGGTCGCTTCAAGAATCAGGTTATGCTGATCGCACCTCCGACAGTACCAGGCCGGAACCTGGTGCCCCCACCAGAGCTGGCGCGAGATGCACCAATCCTTGATATTCCGCATCCAGGCAAAGTAGGTATTCTCCCAATGCTGGGGGACAAATCTGGTTCGCCCCTCCTCCACCGCCCGGATAGCAGGATCGGCCAGCGGCCCGACCTTGACGAACCATTGTGGCGAAAGGAACGGCTCCACCACCGTCCGACAGCGGTAGCACTTGCCGACCGCATGCTGGTGCGCGTCGACCTGCACAAGCAGGCCCTGGTCGCGCAACCGCCCCACAACAACCTCACGAGCCTTTTCCGCCTCAAGTCCTGCGATCTCGCGATAGAGCGCGGGCTCGATCTGCGCGTCAACTATCGAACTCGCGATCCGACCGCTCTCGTCGAACAGCGCAATCCGCGGCAGGCCGTGCCGCTCACCCGCCTCGAAGTCATTGAAATCGTGAGCCGGGGTGATCTTCACCGCCCCGGTACCGAACTCCCGATCCACAAGAATGGAATCGCCCACTACGGGGATGACCCGCCCGGTCAGCGGGAGTTTCACCTGACGGCCAATGAACCGATTGTAGCGCGGGTCGTCCGGGTGGACCGCCACGGCGGTGTCGGCCAGCATCGTTTCGGGGCGGGTGGTCGCCACGACCAGCCGGGTTGTCGGGTCATCCGCCAACGGATACGCGATATGATAGAAAAGACCCTGAGTATCCTCGTGCTCCACCTCGATATCCGACAGCGCCGTCCGGCAGCGCGGACACCAGTTGATCAGCCGCTCGCCACGATAGATCAGCCCCTCCTCGAATAGCCGGACAAACACCTCGCGGACCGCTCGCTGGCGGGGCTCGTCCATGGTAAAACACTCCCGATCCCAGTCGCAGAACGCGCCCAGCCGCTTAAGCTGGCGGATAATCGTGCCGCCTGACTCCTCCTTCCACTTCCAGACACGCGCGACGAACCCTTCTCGCCCGAGCGCCTCACACTCAACGCCTTCGGATCGAAGCTGCCGCTCAACAACGTTCTGCGTCGCGATCCCCGCATGGTCGGTACCCGGAACCCAGAGGGCATTATACCCCTGCATCCGCCGCCATCGGATCAGGATATCCTGCAGCGTGTTGTTCATGGCGTGGCCGATGTGCAGGAAGCCGGTGATGTTGGGCGGCGGGATGACAATGGCATACGGCGGCTTCGGTAACGACTCGTCAACGTGGCTTGCGCCGGCCTCCTCCCATGCCTTGGCCCAGCGCTCTTCAATCCCGTGAGGATCGTATCCGATCTTTTTCTCTTTCTCTCGCGACATCTCGTATCCTGTTGGGGTCTTTAGGTCCTTTGCTGATCTGTCCGAACGTGTCTATACAGAGGCAGTCCGCATCATCGTTCGAGAACGTAACACATCCGGCATAGCATATCAAGGCAAGCGGTAAGGAGGGATTACTTGACGACCGAGTACCGGCGGATATCCGGATCGGCGGCAGCCAGCTCCGGGAACTTCAAACGGGCGTTTCGCACGTGTGACGACTGTAAGTGTGCGTCAAGTTCTGCTTCGCTTCGCCACTCTTCCACAAACGTAAAATCGGTCGGATCGGCTCTATTCTGAAGCAGTTCGTACGTTACGCACCCCGGCTCCCTGCGCGTGGGCTCGACCAGCCCCTGCAACACCACCCGAAGCTCCTCTATCTTTCCAGGGCGAGCAACAACGCGGGCCACCACCCGCACCCCTTGATCCGACATTCCAACCACTCCTTTCTCGACCGACCTTATACCTATGCTGTCGGACGACCGATGTCACCGATGTTGTACGTAGCCGACACGAACCTCTTTGCGCTCGTCAGCGAGAGGCGGACTGATCGGTTTGGAGCAACACCCGCTTGCCCTGATAGCTCACGAAGACCCCGTCGGACGTGATGCTCTCGATCACGAGATTGGCGTCAATCCGCTGGCCTTCGACGTACTTGTGGTTGTTGATGAAGACCCAGCGCTGTGCGGGGACCTCGGAATAGACGTGAACCTGGAGGTGCAGATTCGCGAAGACCTCTTGAGGAACCGGCGGTTCTTGAGACGCCGGCGGTGTCGCCGGATCTCGCTCCAAGGGCTTCACGCGAGCCGAGTCCACTGCAGGAGCCGGGGACTTCTCCGGCGCGGTCTCAGGCTTCGGAGGCGAGGCGGACCTCGGGGCAGCCGCTCCGGAGGATGTCACGTGCGACGGCTTCGCCGCGGCCCGCGGGGCCGCGTCAGGATGTTGCTCCAGTCGCAACAGGGGCACGGAGGGTGCGCTCCTCGTTGCAGAGGGTGGGACGTGCGACGCCGGCACGGCAATCGCTGCCGTGTCCGGCGCATCCGGTGTGGCGACGGGCCCGACGGGACGCGCCCGCGCGGCGTGCTCCGGCGGCGCCGGTACCGGGGATGCCACAGGCGCCCGAGTCGCGCTCACCATAGCTCTGTTGGGGACAGAGGGCGACGAGCGCAACAGCCACAGCCAGACGCCCACGTTCACAACGATCACCGCACCGGCGATCCACGGCCAGAGGCGCCGGCGCCGTGAAGGAGGCGCCGGCGCCCGGTGGACGGTTGCCAGCGTGGGAACGGCCACCGGGTGTCGATCCCGGTCGGCCTTCTTCAATGCATCGAGGATATAGGACATGTGCGGCCTACGAGCCTACCCGCCGGAGGCGAGGCACCTTTGGATCGCGCTGGGCAGCGCTCAAATGGGTCAGCGTCTCCTTTCCGACGATCCCGTCGGCCATGAGCGACCGACTACGCTGGAAGGCGATCACCCGGGCGCGGAGGTTGTCGTCGAAGACCTGGCGATTCGGTCCTCCTCCGTGGACGCCGTCGAACTCGGCGAGCTGCTCTCGCACCCACTCCACGTCCTTGCCGCGCGTGCCCGGTCTGATGGGAACCGAGCTCAACTCGGGCGCCTTCCAGAGGAGAATGAACGGACCATCCCAGTAGAGGTCGATCTCGCTCAGCGGGAACACGTGTCGCCCTCCCCCGAAGTCGAGGGTCGCGTTCTGCTCGTCCAGGGCCACCACCGTGGCGTACCGACGATCTCCCGCCGGCGTCGACAGCTCGATGATGGCCGGCAGGTTGAATCGCCGGAGCTTGCCCCACGTGCCCGTCTTGAAGAGACACTGAAGTCCTTCGGACCGACCGCGCTCGCACCCGAGGTTATCCATGGAGTCGTCGACGTCAAGGCGCCAGCTCGCATAGAGGCTGGCGAAGGCCGACTTCCTGTCGGCGTGTAGCGAGGGATCCGAGAGGAGTGCCGACAGTGTCGCGGACGTCGGGGTCGGATTCATCGCACTCGGGATCACGGCACGCCGGATCAACCACGTCTGCCGCTGAGTGAAGAGTACCCACGTGCCGGTGGCGAGCACTGCGACGAGCACCACTGCGCCCGCCCACTGCCACCGACGCGCGGGCCGCGGCGGAAGCGTCTCGCCGAGCACCTCGCTCGCCGCGCGGCGCACCGTGGCGGCCATGACACGACGTTGGTCTTGCGTGTATGCCCCGAGCAGCGCGCGGTCGCAGATGGCGTTGATCAGCCGCGGGATGCCGCGCGCCGCCCCGTGCACTGCGCGCATCGCCGCCTCGGTGAAGATCGTGTTCTTCTGGCCGGCGATCTGGATTCGATGAACGATATAGGCTCGCGTGTCGTCCTCGGAGAACGCCAGCAGGTGATAGCGCGCGGTGACCCGCTGGGCCAATTGCCGGAGCTCTTCCTTGTCGAGCACTCGGATCAACTCCGGCTGGCCGATGAGGATGATCTGCAGGAGCTTCTGGGTTGGGGTCTCGAGATTCGTCAGCAGCCGGATCTGCTCCAGGACATCGGTGGCGAGGTCCTGCGCCTCGTCGACGACGAGCACCGTGCGACGTCCCTGCGCGTGCGCATCGAGCAGGTGTCGGTAGAGCGCGTCGACGATGAGCTTTCCGCTGGTCGTGCCGGCAGGATACGAGATGCGGAGTTCGTCGCACACCACGGCGAGCAGCTCGATATCCGTGAGCCGCGGATTGAGGATGAGAGCCACATCCACGCGGGGCGGCAGTTGCTCCAGCAGACACCGACAGAGTGTCGTCTTTCCGGTTCCAACCTCGCCGGTGAGCTGCACGAATCCGCCGCCTTCTGCGACCCCGTAGAGAAGGTGTGCCAGGGCTTCACGGTGGCGCTCACTCATGTAGAGATAGCGCGGATCGGGCGTCATGGAGAACGGGGCCTCGGTGAGGCCGAAATACATCGTATACATCACGTGACGCGGAAGGGGGCTACGCTCTGCCCTTCCGACACCTTTCGCCGCGAAAATCGGAGAGGATATCGCCGGCCGTCTGCGGCACACGACGACGGCGTTGCGCCGGCGGAGCCGCCGCCCAACCATCCCTCATAATTCAGCTTGCTGATAGCTGATCATCAATGTGATACGGCATTGCTCTCGATGGGTGAAAGTATAGGAGGGCTGTTTTTTGCGTGTCAAGGGATATTGTGCATCGGAAAACAGGGGATGGCGATGCGAGCGGGAAAGGACAGTGATATGGGTCGGATCGGTTTTGCTCTAGAGCAGTTTGTACGTCACACACCCAGGCTTCTTGTGCGTCGGCTCGACCAGCCCCTGCAACACGGCCCGGAGTTCGTCCACCCTTCCAGGGCGGGCCATAACGCGCGCCACCACCCGCACCCCTTAATCCGCCATCCCACTCACTTCTTTCTTACACAACCTCTACGCGGGGACGAAGTAGACGTCGGTCGGTTTGAACTTGGAGAGGCGGCGGAATTTGGCCCTCACCTGCATGCCGACCCAATCCAGGGAGGGTGAGACGGGATCGACACCGATCAGCCGTGAGAGAAACAGGGTATTCACACCGGGCCACTCCACCAGGATCAGGACAAAGGGGGTCTCCTTCAGGAACTCCTCGCTCCCGAAGTAACAGACGGTGAAGGTGTGGACCGCGCCGGTCTGCGGCAGTTCGAACCAGTCGCACTCGCTGCCGCAATCCATACAGTGAAGTTTGGGCGTGGCGTACTTGTAGCCACACTTCGTACAGACAGTCCCGAGCAGCTTGCCGTTGGCCAGGCCGGCAAAGAACGGGGAGTCCTGCCCGTAGCTGTGGAGATAATCAATCTGATACGGCTGTTTGATGAGGATGGGGGCCATGGTCTTGAGCT
This sequence comes from Candidatus Methylomirabilota bacterium, assembly GCA_003104975.1. NCBI lineage: Bacteria > Methylomirabilota (SeqCode) > Candidatus Methylomirabilota bacterium. Next base: position 90,290 of record PQAM01000014.1, on the reverse strand, counting down.
GGGCCAGGTCCTTGGGAAACGGGACATTGAACAGGATCGTCCCGTCGTCGGTCTCCGGCAACGCGACCGGCTCCTCATTTGTAGGTTTGCGATTGGTTCTCTCACCCTTGGCATCCGCCACGGTGCCCACCCCCTTTCTCCGGTTACCTCCCGTAACCTACAACTACTCCAACACCCCGCTATCCTTCGATGGCCAGCACAACAGCAAGTGCCTTGGTGATCTCTTGCATCGCCGTCCCGGACAATTTACCCGCTTGACGAACGAATCTGGTTTGAGATATCGAACGAACCTGAAAAGCGTCTGCCGCGGAGGGTTTGTCCAATCCATTCTCTGAATCGGGCTCCAGTCGAACCATCCATGGCGCAACCGCATACCGATCCTTCCACTCCGTTATCGGCACAATGACCTTCAGTGGCAATATCCCGACAGTATCGTCATTGACAACGACGGCCGGGCGAGTTTTCTTGATTTCGGCCCCGATGGCTGGGTCCAAATTGATCAGCCAGACCTCGCCCCTAAGCATGAACATCCTGACTGTCAAGAACTGTAAAGCTGGTCAGTTCATCATCCTCCGCATAATCTGGGCGCAAAGCCTCAGCAGCCGCCACCAATTGGCGTTTTCTTTCAGACGAAGTTAACGGACGTTCAGTGACCTGAAGATCTTCTTGTAGCAAATGCAGGGCTACTTCAATGACTTCAAGCCGCTCTTTTGCCGAAAGTTTCTTGAGTTCTTCCAGAATTTCTATCCGGGTCATGCTGCCTCCTTCTCACTCTTTGGGAGTATCAACAGGAAACTTGGGCATTAGATGGCGATTCCGGCTTCGGCCACAAAGACTTCAAGTACCGGCGGTTCGCCCTCCAGGACTTCCTCGCCAAAGGTCTCAATATGGAAACGAATGGCAGACTTGACGTCGGCTAGTGCCTCCTCGTAGGTGTCGCCCTCGCCGACAACAACCCCTTTGAGGCCTAGCGGATAGGCGACATAGCCCTCCGGATGCTTCTCAACTACCACCTTGAACTGTTTCATCGCTGAGTCTCCTTGTACTGACAACATGACGGCCGAGCGGGTTTTCCTGACCTCATCCCCCATAGAGCGTACGACGCGCAGGCAGGTCAGCCTTTCTCCATGATGGTCACGGTGACATAGGTCCCGGTGCCGGCGTGACTGTGAATCGCCCCACGTCGTGCCCCCTTAACCTGCAAGCGGTCGTTGCCAAAGTGCTTCTTGATGCTGCCCTGCAGTTGCCACAGGGCGAAGACCGCCTGCATCAGGCCGGTAGCCCCGACAGGGTGGCCGCATGCGATCAGGCCACCCGAGGGATTGACCGGCAACGTCCCCGGCTTTTTGAGCACCAAGCCATAGTCGAGATTGGGGAGAAAGGGGTTGCCCTCCTCGGCCCATCGGCCGCCCTCGCCGTACTTGCAGAGACCCATGTCCTCGTAGGTCTGAATCTCGGAGGAGGTGTAGGCATCGTGTAGCTCGATGAAGTCCAGCTCCTTGATCGGATGGGTGATCCCGGCCATCTCGTAGGCGAGCTTAGAGGCCATCCGGCCTGCCCGGAACGAGTGGATGCCGGGATACTTGAGACCCCGGTAGTCGCCGGCTCGCTCATGCGGAAGCAGCAGCACCTTCCGGTGCGGCCGGTCGGCCATCCGCATCGCGTCCGTCCCCCGACCGATACCCACAATCTTGGCCAGCTTGAGACGCTTGCCGCTCGCCCTCTCCAGCTTGCCAACCCCCTCCTCGCTGGCCAGAATCGCGGCGGCCGCGCCGTCCGACATGACGCAGATATCGAGGCGCGTCAGCGGCCATGCCACCATCGGCGCCCGTCGCACATCCTCGATCGTGAGGCGCTTTCGCTTCTGGGCATAGGGGTTGTGGAAGGCGTTGTTGTGATTCTTCACCGAGACGTGGGCCATCTGCTCGACCGTCGTGCCGAACTCCTTCATGTGCCGGACCACCATCATCGCGTAGTAGCCGGTATAGAAGCCGCCTACCGGGTAGTCGAAGCTCACGTCGGAAGCCAGGGCGATGAATTCGTTCCCCTTCCAGGTGTTGACGTGGGACATCGTCTCGAAGCCGTAGGCCACGCAGACGTCCATGAGGCCCGAGGCCACCGACTTCCAGGCCTCCTGAAAGCAGAGCCCCCCGGTTGCGCCTCCCCCTTCGACCCGGTGGCTCGGCTTGGGGCAGAGCCCCAGGTAGTCCTGCACCATGATGCCCGACATCAACTGGCGCTGAAAATGGTCGGAGAAATATGAGGCGACCGAGCCATCGACGATCTCAACAAACCGGGAGTGCTCGAGCCCGAGGTCCTTAAGGGCGTAGTCGTACGCCTCCTTCACCATCGGTTGGAAGGTGACGTCCGGCCGAGCCTTCGCAAACTTGCTCACCCCTCCCGAGACCATATACACCGGCCGCATGATGGACTCTCCTCCCTCTCCGTCATTGCGAGCACCCGAAGGGTACGCGGCAATCTCACCGTTCTTCCCATCTCCTCTCCCCCACTTGTGGCAGAAAAGCTGTTATTCCCCTCGCCCCCATTTGGGGGAGAGGGCGAGGGTGAGAGGATCGTCTCCCATGGCTTGACCTATAAGCTCAAATATCTCAGAAAGCAAGCAAAAATCACGGTCGCGCTGGATTCCCGCCAGCCGCTTCCCAGCGACAATCCGTGCGGTAAGTATCTGAGCTCTGAATCTCAGAACTTCCTTGCGAACCGCTGACCGACCCAATAGAATCCGCGCGGAATCTGAGGGCGTCATTTCCCACGAAGACGCCAAGGCTCGCCTCGACAAATGGCTCGCGGCCTAGTTTGGTCGTCCGAAATCCGGCTGCCTTAAGCGGCATCCCGGGTCATAGCCGTGATCCGTTTTCTCCGGCCCCAGCCCGCTGAGTAGCGCGGCGATATTCGATTCCTTCCACTCAGCAATCTGCTTGACATCCTACGTCTTAGACGTACAATACTTCAATGTATAGTTTCATCGAAACAAGGTTGTTCACGCGCCTCGTGTCCGAGTATCTTTCTGACGACGAATACGCGGACGTACAAACGGCTCTGATCAAGAACCTTGAAGCAGGCGCTATTATTCCAGGTTCCGGAGGGATACGAAAACTGCGTTGGGGTTTGGCTGGGCGTGGAAAGCGCAGTGGGATGCGGATCATTTACTATGCTAAAGTCAGCGAGGGCGTCATTTGGATGTTGACTCTGTATGCCAAGAGTGTCTCAGAAAACATCCCGGCACACATTCTGAAACAGATCAAGAAGGAGATCGACAATGGCTAAATCTAAACGTAACATTGGCTTGGAGATTTTGGAAGGGATCCGCGAAATCAAACGCGGCGAACACGGTCGCGTGATCACCAGACCATCGGTCGACGCCATCCGTGAAAAAACGGGCCTTTCGCAGTCTCGATTCGCGCGATTGTTAGGCGTTTCAGTCCGAACGCTTCAGGAATGGGAACAGGGACGTCGTGCGCCATCCGGCGCAGCTCGAACGCTGCTCATGATCGCCGACAAGAATCCAAAGGCCTTACTTGAAGTCGCCTGATCGCCGGAATTCGATTGTGATCGGGTGGCAGTGGGATGCCGACCGGAAGCTTTCGGTTGAAATAGCCAGGATATAGCACGCGGCCAAGGGAACACCGGATGTCCCGCGACGGTAGGGGAGTCCACAACCCAGCGAATCGACGCGGGTTAGGTCCGGAGCGCAGTTCGACCGTGGTGCGATCACCTGATACTGTACACGTCGTCATAAATCGCAACAATAGCCGTCATTCCCGCGAAAGCGGGAATCCATAAAAGCCCTGGATGCCGGGTCAAGCCCGGAATGACGAATTGTCTGAGATTTGTGGCGTCATGTATATGTGTGTGCTTGTCCGATCTGCGCAACTCAGAAATTCCTTGCGAGCCGCTGACGGGCGCAATACAATCCGTGCTAACTACGGCATCAGCCGATAGATCTTGACCGACCAGTTTCCTCTGTGGTTAGCCGTTCTTCGGCGTGAGTTGCAGCTAAAGAAGTCAACAGGTGGACTTGTACCATGAGAATCTACCTTGATATGTGCGGCGTACAGCGTCCGCTCGACACCAAGACTCAGCCGAGGATTGCCGTAGAAGCCGAGGCCATTCTGGGGGTCCTCACGCTCTGTGAAGCTGGACAAGTGGAGTTGATGACTTCCGATATCATGGTATTCGAGTTAGAGCGTAACCCGCACCCTGTGCGCAAAGAGTATGCCCTCAGGGTATTGACCAAAGCGACAGCGTTCATTCGCACGGACAGGCACGTCGAGGAGCGTGCGCGGGCTTTCGAAGCGGAAGGAGTCAAGCCCTTGGACGCGCTCCACCTGGCGTCGGCAGTGGTAGGAGGGGCCGAGTATTTCTGCACGTGTGATGATAAATTTCTCAAGCAGGCCAGAGCGGTGGACACGGGACAAACCAAAGCGGTCTCTCCGCTCGAGCTGATAACGGAGGTAACGAAATGAATGTGAAGGCGAAACCCCTGAGCGAGATCACGCGACATGCGATCGACTTGCTCTCCAAAGATATGGGAATAGTAGACACCGTGCGGTTTCTAAACCAGTTCACGACAGGTTACGGTGACTACACAGAGGAACGGGAAGCCCTGTTCAAGGATCTGACGCTTGATGAGATTCTGGCGTCACTGAAGAAAGCACCGAGTCACCAGAACGGCTAATTTTTGTAGTTAGACGTGCGAGGGTCAGGTCGTGTAAACTTGTGAGGGAAGTAAAAACGATGATTCGAACCGTTGAAGCCGTGATCGATGAACACGGGAACGTGCGGCTCCTCGAACGTATCCATCTTCAAGCGGCCCGTCTGGCACTCGTGACGATCTTGGAGGAGCGGCCTGTCTCGGGCGTGCCGGAAAGTGCATTGCTGAGCGAGGCGGTATTTGCCGAAGACTGGAACAAGCCAGAGGAGGACGAAGCGTGGTCGCACCTGCAGCAGGTGCGGTAGTTCTCGTCCGCTTCCCCTTCTCCAATCTCTCGCAGGTCAAGTTGCGCCCCATCACACCCCTTCCAGCAGATCCTCGATAATGTCGTGGACCTCCTCCGTAGCGGCCGCTCTCAGTGATGCCCGTACAGGCGGATGATTTGCGTTACATACCGTCGCATGGTCTTAGAGCATGACAGGGGAGTGGAGTCCACAACCCACCAGATCGACTCGGATTGCGTCCGGAGCATAGTTCGACCGGGGTGCAGTAGGCTGACAACATGTGCAAAGTTGGTTCGATCTACGCAACTCAGAAATTCCTTGCGAAAAGCTGACCGACACAATAAAATCCGCGCTAACGACAAAAAACCCGATCAAGACAGACCGACTAGTCTACTCTGTGGACGCTTTTATGGGAGGCTCTTCATGGAGAAAATTCTTGCCGCACTAACACTTTGTGCATTGGCTGCAGGCTGCGTGACTCCGCCAACCTGGGATCAGCTTGCTGCCGCCGACTACGGCTCATACCCTAGTGACTACGAGCAAATCATCAAAGGTTATATGCAGTTCGTTCTGAAAGATCCAGAAAGCGCACGCTTTCAGTTCTTGAATACACCAAAATCCGGGTGGAGGAGCTTCGGCGAGATAAAATTTGGGTATGTGGTTTGTGCACACATAAATGCCAAAAACAGCTACGGTGGATATGTTGGCAATCGCATGAGTTACTTCATGCTCAAAAATGGGAGAGTTATCGACGCAGTGCACGGTAGTGAACAGTACGGTGAGGCCGTAGTGTCCAACCTGTGCAAGAATTTCATTGGGTCCAGTACTTAATATTATGATCATTCGGAGCATAAACGTCAGCTCGACGAGCGGAACGAGGGAGACGTATGGAGGAGAAACTGAAACCCGACCCCGCCCAAGACACTTGGTCCATGAGCCAAGAGCGAGAGTTTATGGAAAAATTACTCTGTTCCCGTTTCAACTTTTTCCTCGTGTTCTTCTCCCTCGTTATTAATGCAGCCGTTTCTGCTACTGATGCAAGATATTTCAAGATCGTCCTGACTCTTGGAACCCTGATCAGCATTCCGCTCGCTCTGACCATTGTTCGTGCTCAAATGAAGCTGAATGTCGCCCTGAACGATCATCTGTTCCAGATAAAAGGACACCCGGCCCAGATTCTCAACGACAAATGTCCCGACTTCAGCATGAGGAACTGGATAGGATACTGGATACCTCTTGCGTGCTGTGCTGCCCTGGTTTTAGGAGCTATCCTCGCGTGGTCCGGTTGCTTAACTCCACCGACAAAAGGCGTAGGATGAAGCCGATGAGTTCTAACGCTGCGCTCCAGCGGCCACTCACAAACGACTGCCCTTAAGCTTCGGCGATCGGCGTCAACGTCTGGATCCAGTTAGGAATATAAGCTTCAAGGCAATCTTCTGAAGAAAGCGTGGCGAGAGATTCTACTCGGTTAAGAACCTCCGTCTTGAAGTCTATACTCAGGGGTATGCAGTGCGCGAGGCCTAGGCAATGTCGAAGAAGCAGCCGAAAAAACCCCACCGGACGGAAAGGCAGCACTACGTGCCGCAGTGCTATCTGCGTGGGTTCACGAACGCATCTGGCCTGATGTTTTGCTATGACAAAGCCAACGACAGGTCCCATCCTACTTCCACCACAGCCGCAGCGCAGGAGCCGTATTTCTACGAGATTTCACCCGGCTCGTTGCGTGATTTCAGCGTTCCGATCAACACTGTGGAAAAGGCCCTCGGTGTCGTCGAAAAAACCTGGGTGCCGCTGCATGCCAAGCTCATTAAGAGCGCTGACGAGGGGCGGATCAGCGAGGCGCTGATGACCGAATATGCACCCTTCCTGGCGATGCAATGGATGCGCACGAGGACTTATCGGGACACGGTCCGTGAGGTTACCCAGAAGTCCATGCAATCGCTCGCCGATGAGCTGGTGGAGATCAACTTCCCAGGCGAGAAGAAGCCGAAAGTTACAGTTTCCGATCAACAGATAGCCGCCCTGCATTCACAGAAGATTTTCGATCAAGAGGCTGTCAAGCGGATGTCCGACGACTTGACCCGGCACTATTGGGTCGTTGGCATCAACAATACCGAGCACCTTTTTTACACCTCGGATCACCCGGTCGTGCGCCGTGGCAACCAGACGCAGCAAGGGCGGCGTCTTGTCGGCATCCTCGATCCCGGCATAGAGTTCGTTTTCCCTCTGGACAGTAGACACATCCTTCTCATCCTGGAGCGGACGCATTTTGCTAACTGGCAGAAAAATGACCACCGGGGCATCGTGCTCGTGGCTGACCAGGTGCGGGATTACAATAGCCTTCAGGTGATGCGTAGCAGCCAGCGCGTCTTCTGCGAAAACGACGATTTCCACCTCGCCCGCGAGGTCTGTGTCGCCCACCCGGAAGTCCGCGACCCTAATCGGCCGCGCGTGATTGTTGAGATGACGCAGATCAAGGACATGAAGAATTTCATCCTCGTAACGGCGCTCGAGTAGGTGGCAGATGCCAAGGTTCTGAGACAAGGTTCCGAGATCTGACGGGAGTTAATGATGCCCAGTTCAACCGGGTCTGTCGCACTGAATTCACCGACGCTTACCTGCGGCCATCCGTACGTTGCCTCTCCTGTTCCCCTGCTCCAATCCGAGGACCTGTCATTGCGAGCGACCAACGGGAGCGCGCAATCGGTCCGTTCTACCATGTAAATCAATGCAGACGGTGAGATCGCGTCGATCGCGCTGCTCCCTCGCAATGACCTGCTTGCACATCTCGATACTCACGATCAGTACACCGCACAGGTCACTGAGAGGATAGGCGGAAGCGTTCCCGGAAGCCTCTGCCAGGTATCTCCTCCATCTGTGCTGCCATACACCTCTCCGTTGCTCGTTCCGGCATAAATGCCTTCCGGGGATAGACCGTCAGTGTCGAGCCCCTCGCGATAGACGCTTTGATAGTCATGTGACCCAGGCAACCCTCTCGTCAGGCGCACCCAACTTTTTCCTGCGTCACGTGTCCGGTACACCGCGAACTGTCCCCGGCACACACGGAAGTTATCTGTTTCGAACTCGATCGGCACAACGTAGACCGCGTCAGGCACCCTCTTTGTGACGGCGATCGGGAAGCCGTGGAAGGACGGCAGTCCCTCGGTCACGCATTCCCAGCTTGTGCAGCCGTCGTCGGTGCGGAATACGCCAACGTGGGCCTGTGCCCACAGCCGATCCGGATTCTTCGGATCGATCCTGAGTTTGTGCAGCTCATCCGCTGCTGCCGGATCCACATTCTCCGGCAGCTTTGGTTGGCCGGCCATGAACGCTGCGATGGCATCGGAGTATTTTTCCTCCAGTGCCGCCATGAATTGTCGTGTCTCAGGTGTTGCCAGAATATCCCACTTGCGCGAGCACAGCGTCCAGGTCGCACACGCATCTTTGGTTTCGTATGTCCCGCCCGAGCTAACGGAGATGTACATGTGTTGCGGGTTGCGAGGATCAATAACGATCGAGTGCAAGCATGGGTCGCCTCCCCCGGTGCCGCACCAGTAATTCCTGTAGGGATGGCGGTTCACCGTGTCTACCGGAGACCATGAATCACCCCAGTCATCGCTTCGAAACAGTCCGGTCGGCTGCGTTCCTGCGAAGACCACACCCGGCTCCCTCTCGATCCCGGGCTGGACATTCCATACTTTTTGGATCGTGATGCCCATATCTTTTGGGAACGATAACCCCGGGCTTCGCTGCTCCCACGTGACTCCGCCATCATCACTTCTGGAAACGGAAGGTCCCCACGCCCAGTGAGTAGCGGCAGCATATAACCTCGCAGGCCTGCGGCGATCATCGACTGCCATGTGGAGGATTGTCCAACCCGGCAGTATCGGTTGAGATACCTCCCACCGCTGCCGCCTCTCATCGGCGGTATAAATGAATCCCGCCTTCCGTGTCCCAACGAGCAGATGCAGGTTCTCTCCCATGGCCGCCTCTTCCCCGATTGTCACTGTGCTTACAATCATTCTAGGCACGGCAGATCCCGGATCCAGGCGGGCGACGATGTACTCAGACTTTTCGCCTCACGTGGTCCTTCACAAATGCGATCGCTTCGGTCGTGGTGGTGCCTGGGGTGAAGACGGCGGCGAGCCCGGCCGCTTTCAGCTTCGGGATGTCGTCGGTGGGGATGGTGCCGCCGCCGAAGACGAGGATGTCATCGACCCCGCGCTCCTGCAGCAGCTCCATGACCCGTGGGAACAGGTACATATGCGCGCCGGATAGGCAGGACATGCCGATGGCGTCGACGTCTTCCTGGATGGCCGCGTTCACGATCATCTCCGGCGTCTGCCGGAGCCCGGTGTAGATCACCTCCATTCCGGCGTCGCGGAAGGCCCTGGCGATGACCTTGGCGCCCCGGTCGTGCCCGTCAAGGCCCGGCTTGGCGATCAACACGCGGATCTTCTTTTCGCCCTTCAATGCCATTATCAGTCCTCGCGCGCTAGTGTTCCCTATTTGAAAATCCGTTGCATATTTCTGGACGTCATTCCGGCCAAGCCCGCATAGCGGGCGCGAGCCGGAATCCAGGGAATAACTCGATTTCTGGATTCCCGCTTTCGCGGGAATGACGATGCATAGAGCATCGACCTCTTCATCAAACTTCTGACTCGGGCCGCTAAATGATCGAGGGCTCCGTGTATTCGCCCCAGACATCGCGAAAGACGTCCATAATCTCGCCCAACGTCGCGTAGGCCCGAACTGCGTCGAGAATCTTTGGCATCAGCAGGTCCTTGCCCCACGGGTCGTTTCCAACGGCCGCCCGGCGAAGCGCCTCAAGCGACCGAGCGACCGCGTCCTTGTCGCGCGAGCGACGAAGTTGGTTCAGACTTTCGATCTGCCGCATCTCGGCCTCGTGATTGATGGTGAGGATCGGGATCGACGCCTCTTCGTCGACCGTAAATCGATTCACGCCGACGATGATCTTTTCGCCCCGTTCGACCGCCTGCTGATAGGCGTAGGCGGCATCGGCAATCTCGCGCTGGGGGAAGCCCCGCTCGATCGCCCGGATCATCCCGCCCAACTGGTCGATCCGCCGGAAGTAGGCCCAAGCCCCCTCCTCCAGCTTATTCGTCAGCGTCTCGACGTAGTACGAGCCGCCCACCGGATCGACCGTGTTGGTCACGCCGCTCTCGTACGCGATGATCTGCTGCGTCCTCAGCGCGAGGGTAGCCGCTTCTTCCGTCGGAAGCGCCAGCGCCTCGTCCATGGCGTTGGTGTGCAGCGATTGTGTGCCGCCCAGGACGCCAGCCAGCGCCTGGATCGCCACCCTGATGACGTTATTGCGCGGCTGCTGGGCGGTCAGGGTGCACCCTGCCGTCTGGGCATGCGTCCGCAGCAGCCAGGAACGGGGGTCCTTCGCGTCAAAACGCTCCCGCATGATCCGCGCCCACAGCCGTCTCGCCGCCCGGAACTTGGCGATCTCCTCGAACAGGTCGTTGTGGCAATCGAAGAAGAAGGAGAGGCGTGGTGCAAACGCGTCGACCTCCAGCCCCGCCTTGATCGCCTCCTCCACATAGACTATGCCGTCGGCCAGCGTGAAGGCAAGTTCCTGCAACGCCGTAGCACCGGCTTCCCGGATATGGTAGCCGCTGATGCTGACGGTGTTCCAACGCTGCAGATGGCGCGCGCCGAACAGGATGGTATCGGTCACCAGCCGGACCGACGGCGTGATCGGATAGATGTACTCTTTCTGCGCGATATACTCTTTCAGGATATCGTTCTGGATCGTGCCGCCGATCCGGTCGTACGGGACGCCCTGCTTCTCACAGACGGCGAGATACATCGCCCACAGGACGGCGGCAGGAGAGCTGATGGTCATCGAGGTCGTAACCTCGCCGAGCGGAATCCCCTCGAACAGCGTCTCCATGTCGGCGAGCGAATCGATGGCGACGCCGCACTTGCCCACCTCGCCGGCCGAAGAGGGGTGGTCCGAATCGTAGCCCATCAGGGTCGGCAGATCGAAGGCGGTGGACAGCCCCATCTGGCCCTGTTCGAGCAGATACTTGAACCGCCGGTTGGTTTCGACGGCGGTGCCGTACCCGGCGAACATCCGCATCGTCCAGAGCTTGCCGCGGTACATCGTCGGCTGCACCCCGCGGGTGTAGGGGTAGTCGCCGGGGAATCCCAGATCCCTCAGATAATCGAATTCAGGCAGGTCGACCGGCGTGTAGAGGCGTTCGATCGGGGTCATAGACGCGGTCGTGAAGCGCTCGGCCCGCTCAGGGGTCTGAGCGAGGGCAGGCTTCAGCGTCTGAGCCTCCCACCGCGCCTTCTCTTCCTCGATCCGCTTCAGTTCTTCCCGCTCCTCCATCCTCTCTACCTCTACACCCTACCCCCTACACCCTGTCTTTCATTCTACACTTTGCGCCATCAGCTCCGCCACGTCAAGCGGTCTGGTCCGCCCGATCGCGTCCTTGACCTTCAGCGCGTCCTCGAACATGATCAGGCAGAAGGGGCAGGCGCTGGCCAGGACCTGCGGCTCAAGCGCCAGCGCCTCTTCGGTCCGCTCCCAGCTTACGCGCTTGCCGATCTTCTCCTCCAGCCACATCAACCCGCCACCCGCGCCGCAGCAGAAGCCGCGCTCCCGGCACCGGTCCATCTCCTTGACCGTCACACCAGGAATCGCCCCGAGGACCTGCCTGGGCGGGTCATAGACGCCGTTGTGCCGCCCGAGATAACAGGGATCGTGAAACGATGCCACGCCATCTATCCGCTTTTCCGGCCGCAGGCGCCCCTCCTGCACCAGGTCGGCCAGCAATTGCGTGTGATGGACGACCTCGTAGCTACCGCCCAGTCTGGGATATTCGTTCTTGATCGTATTGAAGCAGTGCGGGCAGGCGGTGACGATCTTCTTGATGCCGTAGCGGTTCAGGACGGCGATGTTATCCTTGGCCAGCATCTGAAAGAGATACTCATTGCCGATCCGACGGGCCGGATCGCCGGTGCACCGCTCCTCCTCCCCCAGGATCGCGAAATCAACCCCGGCGCGCTGCAAGAGCTTGGCGAAGGCCGCCGCCACCTGCTGGTTTCGTTCATCAAAGGCCGCGGCGCAGCCGACCCAATAGAGGATCTCCGGTGTCCCGTTGGCGGCCACCGTCTTCACGTCAAGCCCCCTCGCCCAGTCGGTCCTGGAGGCGCTCGCCCCGCGGAACGGATGACCCCGCTCCTCCAGGCTCCGCAAGGCCGCCTGCATCGTCTCTGGGAAGTCGGCCTCCTCCATCACCAGGTGACGGCGCATGTCGACGATCTTCGGAATCGGCTCGATATAGACCGGGCACTCCTGATGACAGGCGCCGCAGGTGGTACATGACCAGAGGACATCGTGGGTGATCACCTCGCCGACCATCTGTCGCGACTCCTCGCCGTCATACGTGAGACGCATGTGATCCCGCAGGTCAATGATCACCCCTTTTGGCGTCAGCGGCTTGCCGGTGATCCAGGCCGGACAGGCAGCCTGGCAGCGGCCGCACTCGGTGCACGCCTCGAGGTCGAGCAGATCCTTCCAGGTGAGCTGGTTGATCGTCCCGGCGCCGAATTGCTCCGCGCTCTCCAGAACGATCGGGCGCATCACCCCCGAGCCTTCTCGATTCTTCAGCAGGACGTTGGCGGCAGCCGAGGTGAAGTGCATCCCCATCCCAAAGGGGAGAATGGCAATGAAGCTGAAGGCCATGGCGGCATGGAACCACCACAGAAGTCGATGGAGCACAACCAACTCGGCCTGGTCGGTCCCGCGAAACAGAGCGGATGCCAGCCAGCCTCCGGGGGCCCAGCGGCCCCATGGATCGGCCGTTGCCGCAATCCGCAATCCCTCAATCAGAAACCCGGTGACCATGACGATGAGGAGCAACACCAGCAGAATGCCGTAACTTTTAGCGATGCGCGGCTGCACGAGCCGATCGGGTTGCAGACCGTAACGCCGAATGAGCGCCGTCAGGACGCCGCCGATGGCCGCCAGCCCGAACAGATCGACAGTCAGCGACATGAAGTAGAGGTAAAACGATCCGCTCAGGGTCGGGATGCCAAGATAGTCTTGAACGGCCACGAGACAGGTCGCGATAAAGAGGACGAGAAATCCCCAGGAGATGCAGCGGTGCAGTAACCCCGAGAGAGGATCCTGAGCAATCCGCCGCTGCCACAGCGCATCCTGGAGAACGCCTGTGAGCCGCCCCCACAGGCTTCCCAGAACTTGCGCCGGCGCGCCCCGGAGGATCATGCGGGTATGCCGGTAGATGCCGTAGAGCCAGACGACCAGGAAGGGCAGGAACAGCAGGTACAGGAACAGGTGTCCCGGGATGTTCCAGTAGACCTCACGCATGGGGGTCATGGCAGTCCTACTGTGTTAGCGCCCGGTTAATTCCTTGCAGTGTCGGGTCAAATGAGTCGCGACGGCCTTCCAATCGTCGACAATGCCGAGCTGCGCGACCTTGAAGATCGGCGCCGCAGGATCGGTGTTCACCGCCACGATCCACTTGGAACCGGAGATCCCTGCGACGTGCTGGGTCGCGCCGGAGATTCCGAAGGCGAGATACAGATCCGGATTGACGGTCCTACCGGTCTGGCCGACCTGCCATGATGACGGGACCCATCCGGCATCGGTGGCGGCCCGCGAGGCACCGACGGCACCCCTCAGGATTCTCGCCAGATCCTCCAGGAGTTTGAACCCCTCCGGCCCATGTATCCCACGTCCGCCGCTCACCACGACCCTAGCATCCCCCAGATTGATGCCGGTCGTCTCCTCCTGAACCCGCTGGATGAGGTGGGTCTTAAGCTGCGCGGCGTCTAAGGCCACATCGATCCGGATCTCTTCGCCCGTCCGGCCCTCCTCCGGGGCAGCCGGCTCCAGCGTTCGGAGCTTGGCCGTTGCGACGATCACATTTTCGCGAGGCTGGATAACCGCCATCGCCTTCCCGCCGTAGGCCGAGCGTGTAAATTGTAACCGACCGGATGCCTGGTCCAGGTCGAAGTCGATGAACTCCCCAACAAAGGCGGCCTGAAGTCGATAGGCCAGTCGCGGGCCAAGCTCGCGCCCGACCACGTCGCCGGAGAGCAACACGACGGTCGGCTGTGCGCGCTCGCAGATCTGATGCAGGGCGAGGGCATACGCATCACCCTGATACCCTTCGAGCAGGGGGTGCTCAGCCCGATAGACCTGATCGGCACCATGCGCGAACAGTGAGGGGACATATGAACCTACCTCTGCGCCCAGGATGGCGGCCGCTGCCGGCTGGGCCAGCTTCGCCTTCAGCCTGCTCGCGCCTGTGAGCAGCTCCAGCGTATCCCTCGAAAGCCCACCGTCTTTCGTCGTCGCCACTACCAGTATGCCGGGCATCGATCTCCCCTCGTCAAATCAGCTTCAGCTCGCGCAGCCTGGCCGCCAGGTTCGCAGCCTTTTCCTCCGCCGTATTCCCCTCGATCATCTCACACCTGGACTCCTTAACCGGAACATAGACATCGGTGATGGCGACCTTGGCGTAACCCGCACCGATTTGCTCCGGATCGAGCCCGAGATCGGCGACCTTCCAGACAGGGATCGGTTTCTTGGCGGCCGTCATAATATCCCGCAGCTTGGCGTAGCGCGGGTTATTCGTCTCGTCTGAGCTGACGGCCGCAAGCAGGGGGGTCTTGGCTTCGATCAGCTCATACCCATCCTCCACGACGCGACGGGCGACCACCTGCCCGTCCTTCACCTCGATCCGGGTCACATAGCCGACGTACCCGATCTCGAGCTCCTCGGCCACGAAGGCGGGGACTGCCCGATCGGCCCAGTCCCCCGACTCGCAGCCGGTCAGGACCAGGTCGTAGCCGCCAACCTTTTGAATCGCCTTCGCCAGCGCATGGGCAATCCCTCGCGGATCAGAGCCCGCGAGCAGCGGCTCGTTGACCAGGATCGCCTCGTGAGCGCCCAACGACAATGCGCTTCGCAGCGCGGTCGTCGCGGTTGATCCGCCGATGCTGATGGCCGTCACCGTCGCGCCGTGCTTCTCCTTAAGCTGGATGGCCACCTCGAGGGCATTGGCATCGTACGGGCTGATAACCAGCGGATTGTTCCCCTGGACCTGCCGCTTGGTCCGGGGATCGATCATGAACTGGCTTATCGGAATCTCGGGATCGATGATCTGCTTGATACACACCACGATATGCATATTGTTCCAGCTTTAAGTTTTTGAGTTTACGGAAGCTATGCCCCGAACTACCGCGGTGAGCGGCTGATGACGACGCGTCGTCGATGGCGGGCGAAGCACGGACAGCGCAGCCCGCCAGCGCCGATTCGAGCCGTACACGGATGTACGGCGAGATTAAGCGGAGTCGCCCGCCGCTCACCCATGAACCACATGCCTCGTATCCCTTCTCTCAATTCAGTAACTGATGCGCAATGACCAGTCGCTGGATCTCGGACGTCCCCTCATAGATCTCGGTGATGCGGGCGTCGCGGAACAGCCGCTGGGCCGGGAAATCGTACAGATACCCGTACCCGCCATGAATCTGCAGCGCCTTCGTCGCGGCCCGGCTGGCGGTCTCCGACGCGAACAGCTTCGCCATCGCCGATTCCCTGGTATACCGCAGCCCCTTGTCCTTCAGCCAGGCCGCCCGATAGGTGAGCAGCCTCGCCGCCTCGATCTGCACCGCCATATCGGCGATCATCCACTGGATCGCCTGAAACGACGCAATCGGCTTCTCGAAGGCGACCCGCTCCTGGGCATACCTGATCGAAATGTCCAGCGCCGCCTGAGCGATCCCCACCGCCTGCGCTGCAATGCCGATCCGGCCCGCATCAAGGGTGACCATGGCGATCTTGAACCCCTGCCCGATCTCCCCCAGCAGGTTCTCCGCCGGTACCGGGCAATTCTCGAAGACGACCTGACAGCAACTGGTGCCGTGGAGCCCCAGCTTCTTCTCCACCTTCGAGATGGTGAAGCCCGGCGTCCCCTTCTCCACCAGAAAGGCACAGACCCCTTTGGCTCGAAGACGGCGATCGACGGTGGCAAAGACCAGCGCCAGATCGGCCTCCATGGCGTTCGTGATGAAGTTTTTGGTCCCGTTCAGGACAAAGACATCGTCCTCCCTGACGGCCATCGTCTGCTGGGCCGACGCATCTGATCCTGCCCCCGGCTCGCTGAGCGCAAAGCAGCCGAGCAGCCTGCCGCCGGCGAGCGGGATCAGGTAGCGCTGCTTTTGGGCCTCCGACCCGAACTTATGCAAGGCATCGGCCACCAGCGAGTTATTGACCGACACGATGACGCTGGTTGAGGCGCAGGCCCGCGCGATCTCCTCCATGGCAATAGCGTAGCACACATTGTCCGCCCCGGCGCCGCCGTATTCTATAGGGATCGCTACCCCCATCAGCCCAAGCTCCCCCATCTTCTTGACCGTCGCCTGCGGGAAGACCCCTTCTTCGTCCACCTGCTTCGCGAGCGGCGCCACCTCGTTGGCCGCGAAGTCGCGCACCATATCCCGAAACAGCCGCTGTTCCTCAGTCAATTCGAACTTCATTCCTTTTCTCCGCGCACCGCTTCTCGTAGGGGCAGGGCTTGCCCTGCCCTTGGGGGCGCAGCAAGCGGCGCCCCTACATATATTTTACTTTCCCTTGAACATCGGCGGCCGTTTCTCCAGGAACGCGTTCACGCCCTCAGTCTTGTCCTCCGTCGCAAAACAGAGCGCAAACAACTGGGCTTCATGGGCAAGCGCCCGCTCCAGCGCCATGTCATAGCCGTCCTCAATCGCCTCCTTGGCCGCCTTGACCGCCACTGGAGCGTTGCCGGCCAGCTTGCCGGCGAGCTTCCTCACCTCCACCATCAGGTGATCGGCCGGCACAACCTTATTCAGCAGACCGAGACCCCAGGCCTCCTGCGCACCGATCATCTCGCCGGTCAGCACCAGCGCTTTCGCGCGCTGTTTGCCGATCAGCCGCGCCAGCCGTTGCGTTCCCCCGGCGCCCGGGATGATCCCAAGGTTGATCTCAGGCTGGCCGATCATGGCCGTATCCGCCGCATAGGCAATATCGCAGGCCATCATCAGCTCGCACCCGCCCCCTAGCGCATATCCGTTGACCGCCGCAATGACCGGCTTTGGCAACCGCTCGATCTCCAGGAAGAGCCGCTGAAGACGCTGAACGAACATCCAAGCGTCGATCGGACTCATCGCCTTGAACTCGGTGATGTCGGCCCCGGCAGCGAACGCCTTCTCCCCTGCGCCCGTGATCACCACCACCCGGACGTCCGGATCGTCCCGCACCTGGCGCACCACCTGCTCCAACTCCCCGACCATCGCCAGATTGATCGCATTCAGCGCCTTCGGCCGGTTCAACGTGATGGTTGCCAGGCTCTGCTCAATCCGCAATTCGAGCGTCTGCCATCCCATGCCTACCTCCGATTGCGTTCAGCCCAAGATCGATGACACGTCAGCGCTAGGCCGCGCGAGTCTTTGATCGGCGGCTTGAGCGCTTTGTTGGAGTCGCGGATTGCTGTGCGATCTTTATCAGGGCGCGGAGGGCCTTATTGACGGAGGCGTCATCTCTGAAGACCTCGGCCACATCGGGTCTCAAGAGAACAACGTTCGTTCCCTCCTGATACGACTTGAAATACTTACCTCGAATACCGCGCCCAAGATCTTCGAGCTTATACTCCGGACGCAACTCGTCAGACTTAGCCTTCTTCATACATGCTCCTTTCTGATCTTATGGCCTTTCTCGCGCTAATGATTCGCGTTCGATCACCACGCAGAGTATGCGAAACAACCGGCAATCGCCCAGTCTTAGATAATCCAACAGTCAAAAATCGCCCGTGTCATTGCGAGGCGAAGCCGAAGCAATCTCACAGTCGTTCGGAGCAACTACGGTGAGATTGCCGCACTCCCGTTGGTCGCTCGCAATGACGAGCCAGTGAGGGGACGGTCTCGCAACAAATTGTCATGTCCATGGGCGCACCAGCGGCGCATGCGGTATTCCTGCGAAGCTTGTCCCCGCAGGCTTTAAGCGGGGAGCAGGAATCCAGCCCCCCCCTTTTTCCTGGATCCCGGCTCGCGCCCGCGGCACGGGCTTGGCCGGAATGACGGCGGGAACTGCGCAACGCATTTCAGGAATAGGACACTGGGACACACGGTGGCCGGACTCACACTCTCCTGCCGCTCGCAGGTCGGGTTCGCGTATCGCTTCTCACCGGCAACGAGTTACGCCGCTGTCAGCCGAACCTTACTCACCTTGCCGAGCTTGACGCGCTGCCTGGCCTGCCACAGGTCATAGTTGTACTGCATGGCTAACCAGCTCTCCGGGGATCGACCGAGCGCCTTGGACAGGCGTAGCGCCATCTCCGGACTGATACCGCTGGTGCCTCTCAGGATGCGAT
Source organism: Candidatus Methylomirabilota bacterium (assembly GCA_003104975.1). Taxonomy (NCBI): domain Bacteria; phylum Methylomirabilota (SeqCode); species Candidatus Methylomirabilota bacterium. The sequence continues at coordinate 71,940 of PQAM01000014.1, read as the reverse complement.
TCAGCGTGGACGCGGATACCCCGAGCTTTGCGGCGAGCCCGCGACCGCTCAGGCGATTCGGCTCAAGGTAGACCTCGGTGATGAACTCACCGGGATGAGGAGGATTGTGCATACCCATCAATGATAGTCCTCATAGTCCAGATGGTAGGCATGTCTGTCTTTGAACTCAAATGTGATACGCCAGTTGCCATTGACCCACACCGACCAGCGGCTGCGCTCAGAACCTTTCAAAGGGTGCAAGCGAAACCCCGGAACGTTCATGTCCTCGATGAACTGGGAAGTATCCAATGCTGTCATGAGCATCCGAAGCCGCTGCGCGTGGTGAGGTTGAATTCCCGACATGTTTCCCGACTCAAAGAACTTCCTGAGTCCCTTGTGTCGGAATGATTGAATCATACATTCATAATAGCGCGTTGCGCACCATGCGACAAGCGCTCATTGAGGACGGTGGTCAGCCGATCGCCATCACCATTTTCGCAGCCTTCGCGGATTCTATGGTGTTGTTCGGGAGTTAGCAAGCGATATCTGAAAGACTGAGCTCGCGTTCCGAGTCAGAAGGTCGATGAAGAAGTCGGCGCCCCATGTGTCGGCATTCCCGCGAAGCTTGTCCCCGCAGGCTTTAAGCGGAGAGCGGGAATCCGGAACCCCCGGTATTTCCTGGATTCCGGCTTGCGCCCGCGATGCGGCCCCCGACCTGATCGGGGGCGGAATGACGGCCGTGAGCATGGGACACATTACAGAAACAGGACAGCCCTCTGGGGCGTCCCGTCCCCTAGAGGGCTGTCGCAGATACCTCCTGATGGTGGTCTTGCCTGACCGTTACTCCGTGGCCCCGGCGTTCTTGAGGATCTGTACGATCTCGTCTTCGCTCCTATTGAACGCTATCATCGTGGCCGTGACGCCATTGTTCGTTTTGGCATTCACATCGGCGCCATTCGCGATCAGCAGTTCTACCACCGCGCGATGGCCTTCCTGAGACGCCCATATCAGGGCCGTAGCGCCATTGTCCTGCCTGGCGTTCACATCGGCGCCATTCGCGATCAGCAGTTCTACCACCTCGCGATGGCCTGCCAGCGACGCCCTCATCAGGGCCGTCCAGCCCCCGTCAGATTTGACGTGTATCCACGCGCCGTGCGCGATCAGGATCTTCACAATATCGAGGCGGCCTCTCAACGACGCCCGCATCAAGGCCGTCCAGCCATATTCATCTCTGGCGTTCACATTCGCGCCCTGCGCGATCAGCGCTTCCACGGCCTCCGGACGGCCTTCCTGAGCCGCTGTCATCAAGACTGTTCTGCCGTGCCTGTCTGCGGCGTTCACATCGGTGCCCATCGTTATCCCTCCCTCGCAGATTCTATGGTGTTCTTGAGTAGTGAGCAAGCGATTCGGCATTGCTGGGCAAGACTTACAGCCGGTACTTGACGCCTCGGAAAGCGTGTGTTAGAAGAGACGCACCGCACCCAAGGCCGGGGACCTGGATTGCCACCGGAGCGGGTTGCCCATCGGGTCACGCAAGTCGCAGCAATGACGGAGCCGCCATGGATCGTGACACATTCATTCAAGAGATCGAGGCCTTACGCGGCTGCGAGTTCAGGTATCTGCACGAAAGCGAGAAAATTGAGAACCTGGTACAGTCCTATCTGGAATCCCCTAAGCTCCACAACCCCGACTACAACAGACAGCTTCTCTATCACCTGTTGAACTCCGAATATGCCCCTCTTCAACGGGTCGCTCGGACCGGCTTGCAGCCTGGCGGTCTTTTGGTCAGCAGATTCCCGAGGGTCGGACCTTGGATCGTATACGCCGGGTTCATTGCAATCTGGGCACTGTGTATCATCTATCTGCTCTCCCCGTACAGAACAGGTCAGGCGTGGGCCCTGATGATTCCTCTGGTAGGCTTCACGATCTATCACCTGCACGGTTGGTTTAAGCTCAGAGCGTTGACGGCTGAGGTGCGGGAGCTCTTCGAGCGCGAGATCGTTCCCGGAACATTCAATCCGAGCTCCGTGTGCGAGCATCTTCTCGCATTGGGGAAAAAAGGACTCAAGATTCACCGCAATGTTTTTGCGCTGCTTGATGTACAGCAACGCCTGCACACCCCACCGGCTGTTCGCTGACGCCTATTGGTTCATCCCAACGTCAATCGACGGATCACATCGGTATATCGAGGGAATTCCTTAATAAGAGAGATACGACGGCCAAGCTCGAACCGCTCGAAACAAAACGCCGGTGCGCACACGACCGATCCGAATGCGTAGGGCACGCCCGCGTCGATCTCAGCCGCCTGCCAACAACCGTTCGGGACGGCGACGACCGGGGATTCGCCCGCGGGAATGTCCACGCCCAATCTGCACGATCTGAGAGTCCCGGTCGTATCGATCATGTGAAGCGTGATCTTCCCGTGATGAATATACCAGAGCTCTTCATTGTTGAGGACGCGGTGGAAGGCTGAAAACGTCCCCGGCAGCATCAACCAGTGACCGGAGGTTCGATGCGCGTCGCGGTGGGTCTCGACAAATTTCACCCCTTCCGGGTGGTCATACCAATGGTAACGTGTGAGCAGTACACCAAGCATGCTGTAGAAGAACGGACGACGACGGTGTCGTCGCGCCGAGGCCTCCTTTCGGCCTCCGCGCGACCGTTAAACATCGTATACCTAGGGCTTCCAGAGCCATTTGTTATGCATCCATTCCAGCCGTCTCGCCATAAGATAGGCAACCCATAGCCACGCGATAAAGGCGCCGGTACACCCCAAAAAGAACAGCCAGTGACCGATCAGAAAGGCGGGAATCATCCCGAGTACAAGGGCTACACCGGACAGGATGATGACGAGTCTTCGGAAGTTTCGCTCCACGCTCCACTTTTTCTCATCGCTCATCTTTTTCTCTTCGCTCATAGATGTCGTCACCTCCGGACACGAACCATCTTGACTACAATCATCACGGCAGTCACTGCAACGGGGTGGTCACTCGATGGTCACCCGGGGACTCTTTGGAAACCGATAGGCTTCGTCGCCACCTGACATTGGTGGCCCCAACGGGCTTCGAACCCGTGTTTCAGCCTTGAGAGGGCCGCGTCCTAGGCCACTAGACGATGGGGCCATGGGGTTAACCTGGTCGGATGATCCCGTCTACTATAGCGAAACACAGAATCACAGCGCAACCAAAATCAACGCGACTCCGCAAGAAGTTCAACGGCGCATCAACGGCTGTAGGGAGACGGCATGACTGCACCGTCACCCATCTCCGGCGAAGAGCCGTCGGTCGTCGGCAACGCGACTGTTGAAGGCCACAACTCTTCCTGTCCTCGGATGAAATACTCCTCCAGGGCGTCAGGATCGGCCGATGAGGCCGGTTGTCCCGTCTTTCGATTGACCAGTATCTGAAAGACCCCCCCAGGCGGGACAAACGGTTCGGCAGGGCTATCGCCAAGGCTCTGCTTCATGAAATCGACCCAGATCGGTGCGGCCACCTTTCCGGCTGTCTCATGCGAGCCGATCGGACGACGTTGATCGTAACCCAGCCAGACCCCCGCCACCACACTCGGGGTGTACCCGAGGAACCAGAGGTCTTCAGCAGCCTGGGTTGTTCCGGTCTTGGCAGCAACCGGCCGGCCGATACGTCGAGCGGCCTTCCCGGTCCCGCGCTCGACTACACCCTCAAGCACCGAGGTCAGGATAAACGCGACCTCCTCGCGCATCACCTGCTGCGGCTGAGGGAGTTGCTCTTCCAGTATGATTTCGCCGGAGGCGACTACGCGCCGGACGGCAAAGGGCGGCGACAGGCTCCCCAGATTCGCGAACGCCTGGTAAGCTGAGGTCATTTCCAGCAGATTCACCTCCGAGACCCCAAGCGCGAGGGCGTATTCCCGCCGAAGTTCCGAGGTGATCCCGAGCCGGTGGGCGAGGTCAATGACCGGATCAACCCCGATCGCAGCAATCAGTCGGACCGTCGGGACGTTGATCGACTCCTCAAGCGCCTGGCGCAGCGTGATCTGACCGCGGTACTTGCGGTCCAGATTGTCCGGGGCCCAGGTCTCGCTCCCCTTCCCCGTGCCGATCTGAAAACTGATCGGGGCATCGTCGATGACCGTCGCCGGCGTCAGTCCGCGCTCAAATGCCGCCGCGTAGACAAACGGCTTGAAGGCCGACCCCGGTTGCCGCCGTGCCTGGACCACGCGGTCAAACTGGCTCCGCGAGTAATTGGAGCCGCCTACCCACGCCTTGATCTCACCGGTCCTGGCATCGAGGGCGACCAGCGCCCCCTCGGGCGCCGCCGCCTCACCGCCCGCCTGCCCCTTCCGTCGTTGTGCAATGGCCGCAATCCCCCGGTTAATCGCCTTGACGGCCGCTCGCTGCATGCCGGCGTTCAGTGTCGTGTAGATCTTCAGCCCTCCCTGCCGTACTACGGGCCGCCCCAGACGCGTCTCAAGCTGCTGTCGGACATAGTCGATGAACCACGGCGCCATCCCCTTTGACCGAAACATCGGATTGACCGAGACCGGCGCCGAACCCGCTCGACGAGCCTGAGCCTGTTTGATCGCACCCGTCGCGACCATCCGATCCAGCACGTACTGCCGGCGCGCCTTGGCCCGTTTGATGTCGATCAGCGGCGAATACCGTCCCGGCGCGCGGGGAAGCCCCGCGAGCAGTGCGGCCTCCGGCAGGGTAAGTCCCGTCACGCTCTTACTGAAATAGGCCCGCGCAGCCGCCTCGACCCCGTATGCCCCATGACCGAAATAGATCGCATTCAGATACATCTCCAGGATCTGATCTTTCGAATAGCGTTGCTCTAGCTCGCTGGCAAGCTGTAGTTCCTTGACCTTCCGTCCGACCGTCCGCTCGTGGCTCAAGAACAGCGTCTTGGCAAGCTGCTGTGTAATAGTGCTCCCCCCCTCCTTGACGGACGCGGCCATCAGATTTCGCACAGCCGCCCTGGCGATCCCTTGCAGGTCAACCGCTCCATGCTCATAAAAGCGGGCGTCCTCGGCCGCAATGACGGCCTGCCGTAACCTCGCGGGAATCCTGGAAAGGGGAACAAAGATCCGGTACTCCGGAACAACGGAGCCGAAGACCCTTCCTTCATCATCGTACAGGAGGCTTGGCTCGCCGGGCTGAAAGATCGGCAGTTGTGGAAGGTTGGGCAGATCCTCCTCGCGAGCCGGGGGAGCGCCCCATGCGGTCGCGCCGAGCACCGCGCTCATGAGAAGCGCAACGACTATTGCGCGCCATTTGACGCTCGCGCAGCGTACCTGAAGTACATGCAAGAATACCATTCCAAGATCACCAATATCACACGTTGATAAAGAGAAGTTGCGACCTCAACGTGAAGTTCACTGCCCCGGGGAGGACTCACTTCTGCAGCTACATCCACTATACCACGGAATATCGACCTATTGCTGCATCTCATTGGACAGGATTTTGTCCTTGACACACATTGGTCGCCGCGATAAAGACAAGGTTCATGGGATTACACCTGTTCACTCACATGACGCCCGCGATCATCCCTTGCCTCCCGGCCGGGCCGCCGATTTGTGGATAAAAGGGGCCACCACCAGCCCAGCGTATCGCAGCCTTTTGTTGAGGGTGAGACGTTGCACAATGGCGCCACGACGATCCGGAGCGGTTGAGCCTTCCGTCGCGAAACCTGAATCGTCCTATACTGAAGAGCGCGCGGTTATCGAGCGCTTGAGGTCCGGCGACTATGATGCCTTCGAGGCGATCTTTCGCCGGTACGTCAACAGGGTCTATCGACAGGTCTTCAGGCTGGTCGGAAATGATGCCGAGGCAGAGGAGATCGTGCAGGAGGTGTTCCTGGCGGTCTATCAGAAGTGTAAATCGTTTCGGGGCGATTCCGCGTTTTCCACGTGGCTCTACAGCCTGGCCATGAACGCCTGTCTCACCAGGCTTCGCAAACGGAAGCGGAACAGGGAAATCAGTCTGGACGCCTTTTTGCCGTGCTACCGGGAGGATGGCCACCATCGGGTCAGGCCGGTTTTCAACTGGGCGGATGAGGTCGAGTTTCGTCTTGAAAAGGACGAACTGCGGGAGCTTCTCCAGGAAGCCATCGATCAGCTTCCGCCTGCAGAGAAGGCGGTCATCGTGTTGAGTGATGTGGAAGGCGTCCCCGATCGTGAAATCGGCGAGACATTGAGGCTGAGCATTCCGGCGGTCAAGGCGCGGCTCCATCGCGCCCGCCTCTTCTTGCGGGGCAAGCTGGCGGACGCGCTCGGCTACTCCCCCGCGTGTTGGATGTGACCTAGCAGATGACGAAAGAGTATGCGGCATTCCGCCGACGACCAAGGAGAGTTGACCTCACCTGCCAACAGGTGACCGATCTGATCCTGAACTACGTCAGGGGGGAACTCCCTCCTCAAGCAACCTTAGCATTGAAGGCACATCTACGAGAGTGTCCGGACTGCGTCGCCTTTCTGGCCACGTACACAAAAACCATCCAAGCCGCCAGATCGCTACAGTATGAGACCATCCCGCCGACGATGCGAAGACGTATCCGGCACTTCCTCCGAACGAAGATATCAGAAGCGTCTCACTCAGCCGCCGACCCTGTCTAATCCGCCTCATTCTCTGGCATTCCTACCAACGTACCGAAAAAGACGCTCCAGGAAGTCGCGTGGCTACCGGTGTGGTTTGTCGCTATGCCACCCGGATCGCGTAGGGGCGCTGCTTGCTGCGCCCACCTTGTAGCCAGGCTCGGGGCGGCCTTTGTCCCTATGGGCGCTATTGAAATTCCGTTGACAAGCCTGAGAAACAGCAGGACAATCCCGCATATTGTGAAGATTCTTGGGGTAGGTGTTATACCGACCAGCATAATCATCGTTAGACGGACAACCCGAGTTAGCCGGACCGTTCGGGATGATGCGAAAAGATACGACTACAATACCCGGGAGTTCACCGAGGATGACAAGCGAGAGCGGCAGGACATGGTAAAGTTGCCTTTCATCGATGTGGACTTCCTTCACCTGGCGTTAGTTGAGGCTGACAAGAGCTATCGAGAGGGCGGCATCCCTATCGGGGCAGTAATGGTCGAGAACGGCCGCGTCATTGCGGCCGGCCATAACCGTCGCGTTCAGAATGGTGACCCTATTGCCCATGGAGAGATGGATTGCATCCGCCGCGCCGGCCGCCGGCCGCGTTATGACCGCGTTACCCTGTACACAACCCTGAGTCCGTGCATGATGTGTGCTGGTACGATCCTCCAGTTCGGCATTCCTCGAGTCGTGATAGGTGAGAATGTCAATTTCCCCGGTAGCATCGATTTTCTACGAACGCATGGCGTAGAGGTCACACTACTCAATGACCCAGACTGTGCCGATCTCTTGCGGAAATTCATCAGTACCCATCCAGAAGTCTGGGACGAGGACATCGCTGGGCGCTCAGATGTTTAGGCCAACTCGAAACGGCTGTGCGGCATGGAGGGTAATGTGCGGGCCACACACCCACACGATTTTCGAAAGAGCCTGAAAACACCAACGCTATTCGATCAGCCTACCTGATGTCCTGAGTCAGAAGTTCGGTGAAGAAGTCGACGCGCCACGCATCGTCATTCATTCCCGTGAAGCTTGTCCCCACAGGCTTGAAGCGGGAAGCGAGAATGCAGCACTCCCGTTATTTCCTGGATTCCGGCTCGCGCCCGCGATGCGGCCCCCGACTTGATCGGGGGCGGAATGACGTCCGTAAGTACGCAACGAGTTCCAGAAACAGGGCACTGACAATGCTCCCCTGAAGCGCAGCCGTATTTACCCGTCTTCAACCTTCCCCATTCCCAACTCCACGAATTCTTTTGCTCCGAAACGGCGCCAAAGAAAGTGAGAGCACTACTGCTTGATTGCAATAGTACCCGTACCGTCATTCCCGCAGTCCTTAAGCGGAAATCCATTGATTTTACTGGATACCCGCTTTCGCGGGTATGACGGCTTATGTGCGTTAACTTTCGCAGTGAAGTACTAGTCTATCCAGTGGTGCGGATATGTCTGACGTTGTGGCGAGCCATACCAGCCGGAAGGACGATGAGTGGTTTGAGGCGCTGTCTCGTCATTGGTCTGAGTATCTGATGGAGGCTGCCGGGCTGGCCAGCTTCATGATTTCTGCCTGTGCCGTGCGGCAGTAACGGTTCTCGAACATCTGACCCTGAGCGTGTGCTATGATGTGATTATCCTCCGTGGTGAGCAGATGACCCCGTGGAGACGCGATCAACGTCGGCTCCCAATACTCAGCGGGGCACAGATGGATAAGACGGTGAGAGCAAGTGTTCTGCCCCTGTTCATGATCGCGACGATCCTCGCCATCTGCATGTCATTCCATAACAGCCAGAACGACCTCATCTTCACATCGAGCACAGACCTCGGCCGCACCGACCCACCGTTCGGCCTACTCAAGGCATTCGACGATTCCCGAAGGGAACTGAATAGCTTTTTCCCCTCAAGCGGCGCGATGAACCCGGCACTGACCATCATCGCCAATGCCCTGCGGGTTGGAGACCATCTGCTTGTGCGGCTGTGCTGAGAAGGAGTCCCTCCAATGATATACGACGCGATCGTGATCGGTTCAGGCCAGGGCGGCAACCCCCTCTCACATAAGCTGGCCGACCTTGGCTGGCGCGTGGCCCTGATCGAGAAGGAATATCTCGGCGGCACCTGCATCAATACCGGTTGCACGCCGACAAAAACGATGGTCGCCTCCGCGCAGGTGGCCCATTACGCCCGTCACGCAGCCCGCTGGAGCGTCCGGACGGGCGAGGTCAGCGTCGATCTGCCTGGCATCGTGGCCCGCAAGGACGCGATCGTTCAGAGCTTCAGGTCCGGGCAACAGCGTAAGGTGGACCAACGCCCGAATCTGGACCTCAATCGCGGGCATGCCCGATTTGTCGGTCCCCACGCGATCCAGGTCGGAGCCGAGGTCCTGGAGGGCGAGCGGATCTTCGTCAACACGGGCACTCGCCCCGATATTCCGCGCATCGAAGGGCTTGACGAGACCGCCTACCTGACCAACGCCAGCATCATGGAGCTGCGTGAGGTGCCCGAGCACCTGCTGGTCCTGGGCGGCGGCTATATCGGGCTGGAGTTCGGACAGATGTTTGGGCGGTTCGGCAGCCGCGTGACAATCGTCCACCGAGGCGATGAGATCCTCACGCGTGAGGATCCCGACGTCGCGGCCGAGATGCACAAGATCCTCGAAGGCGAAGGCATCTCCTTCGTACTTCGCGCACGCACAAGCCGGATCCAGCGTGCGAACGGCCGGATTACACTGATCCTTAATGGGGATGGCGGCTCTCAGGTGATATCCGGTTCGCATCTCCTGGTGGCCGCCGGGCGAAGGCCCAACACCGACGACCTGGGATTGGAGCAGGCCGGCGTGCAGACCGATGCCAAAGGCTATATCGCGGTGAACGGCCGCCTGGAGACAAATGTGCCCGGTATCTGGGCCCTGGGCGACGTAAAAGGCGGACCTGCTTTCACGCACATCTCCTATAACGACTACCAGATCCTCTACGCGAACCTTGTCGAAGGGCAGAACCTGACGATCGATCACCGCATTATCCCGTACTCCGTGTTTACCGATCCGCAATTGGGCCGGGTCGGCATGACCGAGAAGGAGGCGAGAGCGAAAGGTCATAGCCTGAAGATCGGGAAGATTCCAATGGGCTGGGTTGCTCGCGCCATCGAGCGGGATGAGACGAGTGGGTTCATGAAGCTCGTCGTGGATGCTCCCAACGACCGCATTCTTGGTGCGGCTATCCTGGCAACCGAAGGCGGCGAATTGATTCAGATGCTTGGTACGCTCATGCTTGCGGGACTGCCCTACACCCTGCTAAAAGGCGCGGTCTATATCCATCCGACACTCGCCGAGGGCTTCTTCACGCTGATGGAAGAGGTCAAGCCGGCATGAGGTCTTTTGTGTAGGTCAAGCGCCGGCCATGGCGCCATCAAGGTGTTCTGTGAGGTCGCAGAACCCTATTAGCAGGAGAACGATCCATGACGAAAGAAGAGGCAAGACTTGAGGAGTCGCGCGAGCGCAGGGTCCACTGGAAGCGCTGGGGACCTTACTTGAGCGAACGCGCCTGGGGGACCGTGCGTGAGGATTACAGTCCGCAGGGGACCGCCTGGGACTACTTCCCTTTCGACCACGCCCGTTCGAGGGCCTATCGGTGGGGGGAGGACGGCCTCGCCGGCATCTGCGATCGTCACCAGCTCATCTGTTTCGCGGTCGCGCTCTGGAACGGCCGAGATCCGATCCTCAAGGAGCGACTCTTCGGCCTGACGGGAAATCAAGGCAATCACGGTGAGGACGTCAAAGAGTATTACTTCTACGTGGACTCGACCCCCACCCATTCTTATATGAAGTATCTCTATAAGTACCCGCAGGCAGAGTTCCCGTACGAGCGACTGGTGGACGAAAACCGGCGGCGCGGGCGAAGCGCCCCCGAGTATGAGCTGCTGGATATGGGCGTCTTCGATGAAAATCGCTACTTCGACATCGTTGTTGAATATGCTAAGGCGAGCGCAGACGATATCCTCGTCCGGATCAGTGTGGTCAATCGCGGGCCGGATCGCGCGTCATTGCACCTGTTGCCGACGCTTTGGTTCCGCAACACTTGGTCCTGGGGTTACGACGAGCTACGCCCGAGCCTGCGACGGGCGAAGGACCGGGAGGGTCACGCCGTCATCGAGGTGGCCCATCCCTACTATGGCCTCCGATGGCTGCACTGTGAAGGCTCGCCCGAGTTGCTCTTCACCGAAAATGAGACCAACAGCCGGCGGCTCTACGGGGCCGATAACGGCTCGATCTATGCGAAGGACGGCATCAACGACTACGTGGTCCACGGTGCGAAGAAGGCGGTGAACCCTGAGCCGGCAGGGACGAAGGCGGCCGCCCACTATCCGCTCTCCCTCGGCCCGGGCGAGATGGCGACAATCCGATTGCGACTTACGGATACACAGGTGCCACCCACCGGCGAAAATCCCTTCGGCGCTGACTTCGAACAACTGTTCTCGGAGCGGCAGCGCGAGGCCGAGGAGTTCTACGCAACAATCATTCCCCAGGACCTCTCGCCCGACGCCCGGACCGTCATGCGCCAGGCGTTCGCCGGGCTGCTCTGGTCGAAGCAGTTTTATCACTACGTGGTTGCGCAGTGGCTCGCGGGCGATCCGGGCCTTCCCCAGCCCCCTCCAGAGCGGCTGAGCGGGCGCAACCGCGAGTGGACGCATCTGTACAATGCCGATGTCATCTCCATGCCCGATAAGTGGGAGTACCCCTGGTATGCCGCCTGGGATCTGGCCTTTCACTGCCTCCCACTGGCGCTGATCGATCCCGACTTTGCCAAGGAACAACTGGTGCTGATGCTGCGCGAGTGGTACATGCATCCCAACGGGCAACTCCCCGCCTACGAATGGGCCTTCGGCGATGTGAACCCGCCCGTTCACGCCTGGGCCGCTTGGCGCGTCTATAAGATCGAAAAGAAGCGTCGCGGCCAAGGGGATCGGGCCTTCCTGGAGCGCGTCTTCCACAAGCTTCTGCTCAACTTCACCTGGTGGGTCAACCGGAAGGACGCCGAGGGACGGAATGTCTTCCAGGGCGGCTTTCTGGGGCTGGACAACATCGGCATCTTTGATCGCAGTAAGCCGCTGCCCACGGGCGGCCATATTGAGCAGGCCGACGGAACGAGCTGGATGGGGATGTACACCCTGAACCTGCTGGCGATCTCCCTGGAGCTGGCGCGCGAAAACTCGGCCTATGAGGATGTGGCCAGCAAGTTCTGGGAGCACTTTATCTACATCGCCCACGCCATGAATACCCTCGGTTTGTGGGACGAGGCCGACGGCTTCTACTACGATGTGTTGCACCTGCCGGACGACCGTCACGTACCCCTGAAGGTCCGGTCGATGGTGGGCCTGATCCCGCTGTTTGCCGTCGAAACGTTGGACGCGGAGCTATTGGACCGGCTGCCCGGTTTCAAGCGGCGTCTGGAGTGGTTCATCGATCACCGTCCGGATCTTACCCTGGGATGCGCCTGCATGCGGACCCCCGGTCAAAAGAAGCGCCGCCTGCTCTCCATCGCCAATCCCGAGCGATTGCGCCGGGTGCTCAGGCTGATGCTCGATGAGCGGGAGTTCCTGTCGCCGTACGGGATCCGGGCGATCTCCCGCTACCATCACGATCACCCGTTCACGCTCACCGTGGACGGCATGGAGCACCGGGTGGATTACGAACCGGCCGAATCGAGCACGGGCCTCTTCGGCGGCAATTCGAATTGGCGCGGCCCGATCTGGTTCCCGGTCAACTATCTGATCATCGAATCGCTCCAGAAGTTCCATTACTATCTGGGCGACGACTACACGGTGGAGTGTCCCACCGGATCGGGCCGGATGATGACCTTGTGGGAGGTGGCCGCAGAGATCGCGCGCCGGCTGAGCCGTATCTTCCTGCGCGACCGCGATGGCCGGAGGCCGGTATACGGCGTGACACAGACATTTCAGCATGATCCCTACTGGCGCGACCTGGTACTCTTCTTTGAATACTTTCACGGCGACAACGGCGCTGGGATCGGCGCCAGTCACCAGACCGGCTGGACCGGGCTTGTGGCGAAGCTGATCCAGCAGTGCGGCGAATAGTATCACGCTACGGCGCTTTTTCATCAGCTCACCGTCGGACAGACCGAGCATACGAAACAGTTTCTCGTGGAGCAGACATGATGAAAAGGCATACGTTGGCAGAAGCGGCATGGAAGACCCTCTCCAGCCGGTCGATCTATCGGAACCGATGGTTGTCCCTTCGCGAAGACCTGGTCGGACTTCCTGACGGCCGGACGACGATTTACGGCGTGGTGACCTGCGGTGAGTGTGTCGGTATCCTCCCCTTCCTCGACAGCCGGACAGTCCTCCTTGTGCAGCAGTACCGGTATATCGCCAAGCGGGCCACCTGGGAGATGCCGACCGGCGGGATCCATGATGGCGAGTCGATCGAGGCGGCAGTCCAGCGGGAGCTGAGTGAGGAGATCGGGTATCAGGCGGGGCGGCTCACGCCGCTCAGCAGTTTTCACACGAGCAAGAGCGTGATGGACGAAACGGCTCACCTTTTTATCGGCGAGGAACTGACGAGACTCGAGCGGCCGCCGGACGATACCGAGTTCATTGAGGTCCGGGCCTTCCCATTTACCGACGCCATCCAGATGGTCCTGCAGGGCGAGATCGTCGACGCCATGACCATTATCGCCGTCTTGCACGCGGGCCGCCTGCGAGGGCTCTAGCCTCGAATCACGCAACCACATGACACTGTCCAGCGTCTAAGGAAGTAGGAGCTGAATAGCAGGAGGACAGTATGTTGATCAGGCATGCCCCGGACATGGCGCCGTCAGAGATTACGGACTACAAGCTGTACCTCAACCGGCGATCGTTCCTGATCGGGATGGCGGCCCTGCTGCTGACCCCGACCGGATCGACGGCTGCGACGCCCCCGTCGACAGGCGAACGTCTCCCGGCAAGCCGCAGCCAGCGATACAGTGTAGACGAATCCCTGACATCGCTTGAAAATATCACGACCTACAATAACTTCTGGGAGTTCGGTCCGAATAAGGACGACCCGTCGCGGCTCGCGCATCTGCTCAAACCGCGCCCATGGACCGTCCAGATCGATGGGTACGTCGCGCGCCCCGGACGGTATAACGTCGAGGAGTTGATGCGGCTCTTCCCCCTGGAAGAGCGGATCTATCGCCTGCGCTGCGTCGAGGGGTGGTCGATGGTGATCCCGTGGATCGGCTACCCGCTCGCGTCCCTTATCAAGCGGGTCGCGCCGACGAGCAAGGCCAGGTTCGTCGAGTTTACCACCCTTCACGATCCTGCGCAGTTCCCCGGACAGCGCAAGGGTCTGTTCAACCTCTCCTCACTCGATTGGCCCTACGTAGAGGGGTTACGACTGGATGAGGCGCTGCATCCCCTCACGTTGCTCACCTTCGGGCTGTACGGGCAGGTGTTGCCGAACCAGGACGGGGCCCCGGTTCGCGTCGTCGTCCCGTGGAAGTACGGCTTCAAAAGCGCCAAGTCGATCGTGCGGATCCGCTTCGTAAGCGAGCAACCCAAGACGACGTGGGAAAAGGCCGCCCCGAGCGAGTACGGGTTTTACTCGAACGTCAATCCTGACGTCGATCATCCGCGCTGGAGCCAGGGGACCGAACGGCGGATCGGCGAGTTCCGACGACGCAAGACATTGATGTTCAACGGCTATGCCGACCAGATCGCCTCGCTCTACGCGGGGATGGACCTGCGCCGGAACTTCTGAACGATGTCCACGCGAGCCCGCATCACCCTGAAGAGCGCCGTATGGGCGATTGCATTATCGCCCCTGATTCTACTCCTGCATCGATTCCTCACTGACGGTCTCGGCGCCAACCCGATCTCGTACGTGACGAACCTCCTCGGCGACACCACGCTTCGGCTGCTGCTCGCGAGCCTCGCGTTGACACCCCTCCGGATTGCGCTTGGGATCTCATGGCAGATGGGCCTGCGGCGCCTGCTGGGACTGTTCGCGTTCTTCTACGCCTGCCTTCACTTCACCGTCTGGATTGCGGTCGATCACTTCTTCGAATGGGCGGAACTGATCTCGGATATCGTCGAGCGGCCATATATCACCGTCGGCATGCTTGCACTAACGCTGCTGATACCGCTGGCGGCCACCTCCACGTCAGGGATGATACAACGTCTGGGGGGGAAGAACTGGCGACGGCTGCACCGGCTGGTCTACCTCATCGGCCTGCTGGGCGTCCTGCATTATCTGTGGCTGGTCAAGAAAGGGGTGAACGATCCGTACCTGTACGCCGCCATCCTCGCCGTCCTGCTGGGCGTTCGCCTGTGGGACTGGGCGCGACGACAAGCCTGGTTTGGCGTTTTGGCATGGCTTCGCGGCGGCTATTCACCGATACGGACCGCCGGTGACATGCGCCGCAATTAATCCCCTCCGGCAGCATACGTGCCGGGGACTCCTCCGCATAGCGCGTTGGCCCAACCCACAGAACCCAGAAATCCCTTGCGAACCGCTGATAGACCCAATAAAATCCACGCTAACTACAATAAAATCCGATGGAGATATGCCGACGGACCTACTCAATAAAACCATCGGAGTCAGCGCTTCCGCTTGATGACTCGATACGATTGAGGTATGTTTTGAGTATGGCGACAACCATAAAAAAGCTGGCCAAACAGGCCATGAGCCTACCGACCGAATCGCGGGCACAGCTCGCGGACCTTCTGGTCGAGAGCTTGGATGCTGAGGAACTCGGGCAGATCGACCGGCTGTGGGTCGCGGAGGCAAAGCGTAGGCGAGATGAAGTACGAAGCGGGCGCGTCGAGGGTATCCCTGGCGATGAAGCTCTCAAGAGGGTACGCGACGCTGTTCGCCGATGAGATGGGAGTTTCACCCCGAAGCACTTGAGGAATACCGGAAAGCAACTCTCCACTACGCCGAACGCGACCCGTCGCTTGCCACGAGATTCGTCGAAGCCGTTGAGGACGCCATCCGCCGTATTCTTGAATCTCCGGAACGTTGGCGAGTCCTTGACGAGGATGTCCGACGCTGCCTCACGCACGTCTTTCCTTATGGAATCCTGTATGTCATCGAACCGGAGTTCATCCTTATTGTAGCTGTCATGCACTGCAGTCGCGAGCCGAGCCTCTGGAAGGGAAGAGTCACGGTACCCTAACCAGGGTACGGGTGAGGGAACACTTCGGAACAGTGTCAAGGAAACCTTCACGGCTACGGTATCCGGATGGTTCAGGAGCTGTTGGGTCACCGGCATGTCAGCACGACCATGGTTCATACCCACGTCTTGAACCGTAGCGGACGGGGAGCGTAGCCCGGCGGATGGCCTCGAAACAGGTTCAGAGGGTCGTTCGACCGGGGGACCAGTGGGCTGACAACATGTGCAGTGCTTGTCCGATCTGCAAAACTCAGAAATCCCTTGCGAACCGCCGACCGACACAATAGAATCCGCGCTAACGATGATGAAACTAGATGAAGGTAGGTCAAGCAGTCTACTCTTTAGTGAAGCCGCAACAACAGAATAACAGAAAGAAGGAGAAGGGGAAATTAATATAAATCTATTTGATAGACGGGAAATCTTAAAAAGTACAGGTACGATTTTAGCAACAACAGTACTTAACGCAATCGGGGTTCGTATTCCAGGGATATATGAGTGGTTTAAGGATGAACTTAGAAAATCCGAATTAAGCCACGTCGCCGACATATCAAAACCTTTACAGATTTATGCAGGGACAAATCAACTCGCAAGAGCTGAAGGGAAAAAGGGGTTGTCCGAATATTTAAAGACCGCGAGCGCGGCTTTTTCAAAGGCTGTAGAAACATCCTTAAGTGGACAAATAACGTTCGAAGAAGTTCAACCAGATGATACGTTACTTAAACTTGATATCGAGAAAGAATTAATCATTTTAGGTGGTCCGGTATCCAATATGCTTGGTGGTGCTGTTACCGGATATCAATATGAACCTCTTCAGAGTGGCATCAACTTTCCAATCTTTAGTAGCAATAACCTAAGATGGGGCTACTACTGTGGAGATGTCGAATATGGTTCCTATGGCGGTACGATAGAAAAAGCAAAGAGATGCGAAGGAGGCATTGTTGAGCGCCCATTATATGCAATTGTCGACAACCGTTCGTCATCAAATCCAAAGTGCTTCAAAAAAGACGAAAATGGATTCTTAAAAGAGGAAGTTCTCCTGATCACAAAAATAACGAATCCTTTTGATAATAACTTCTCTATGTTCATTATAGGTGGTATGCATGGGTACAGTATCCGGACATTTTCGAAGGACATCGAGAAGAACCTTTCAGAATTGAGAAAGAAGGTTCGCGACAGGAAGCAATATCAAGTCTATATTCCAGTGGCTCTTGACCACAAAAACAATAGAGGGGTTCATGTAACAGAGGCAACGCTCAATTGGGATGGTGCAAAACTGGAATTGCTCTAATAGACACTCACCTTGTTTAAAAACGTCGCAGAGCGAACCGGGGATGGGTTCTCGCGTTTTTGCATTTGTTGTATTAGTCGCGCGCAATAAGCGACAGGCAGCAGAGGGCAGACAGCAGGTACTCGGGGTGGTCCCTACAGGCCGAGCGTGGCGACGACCTCTTCGACGGCGGTGTAGGGATCGAGGGTGCGGTCGGCAACGCGGGCGATCAGCTCTTTCATGCGCCCATTCCGGTCAAACCGCTCCAGCGCCCTGGTCGTAAGCGTCTCCTGTAGCAGTGCCCGAAATGCCCGCTCGCTTCGTTCCCGTCCCTTTTGCCTCCGCAGATCGCGCTCATCCATGAAGGCCCGGTGCTCGAAGATCGCATCCAGCAGCCCGGCAACACCTTCCCCGGTTGTAGCGACCGTCTTGAGGACCTTTGGAGACCAGCCGAATCCCTTCGGCGCCATCTGCAGCATCATCTCAAGTTCCGTGGCGGTCCGGTTCGCATCCTCCCGGTCGGCCTTGTTGACCACGAACAGGTCGCCGATCTCCAGGATGCCCGCCTTGAAGGTTTGGACCTCGTCGCCGAGACCCGGGACCGAGACCACTATGCAGGTATGCGCTGTTCCCACGACCTCCACCTCATCCTGGCCCACCCCCACCGTCTCGATCAGGATGACCTCTTTCCCCGACGCATCCATGACGTCGACGATCTCGTTGGTGGCGCGGGCCAGGCCGCCCAGGTGGCCTCGCGTCGCCATGCTGCGGATAAAGACGCCCGCGTCAAGACTGTGACTCTGTATCCGGATCCGGTCCGCCAGGATCGCCCCTCCGGTGAACGGGCTGGTCGGATCGACCGCTACAATCCCCACCGTCTTGTCGCGTTTTCGCAGCTCTTCCGTGAGCCGGTCCGCCAGCGTGCTCTTGCCGGATCCTGGCGGGCCGGTGATCCCCACGATGTGGGCCGAGCCGGTATGGGGGTAGAGCGACTTCAGCGCAGCCCTGGCCTCGGCGTCGCCGTTTTCGATCATCGTCATGAGGCGGGCCGCCGCGCGCACATCACCCTTGAGGATTTTGTCTACCAGTTCCATGCGTTACACATGCTGGGCGCAGCAAGCAGCGCCCCTACACATACGAGCGGCCCAGCAGTTCGCGGGCGATGATCAGTCGCTGGATCTCAGAGGTCCCTTCGCCGATGGCACAGAACTTGGCGTCGCGGAAGTAGCGCTCGACCGGATACTCCTTAATATAGCCGTACCCCCCGTAGATCTGTACCGCCTCAGTCGCGGCCTTCATGGCCACCTCGGCGGCAAAGAGCTTGGCGTATGATGCCTCCTTGGTAAACGGCTGACCGACGTCTTTCAGGTAGGCGGCCTGCAGGACGAGAAGTCTGGCCGCGTCGATCTCGGTGGCCATGTCCGCCAGCTTCCACTGGATCGCCTGGAAATTGGCAATCGGCCGGCCAAATGCCTGTCGCGCCTTGGCGTATTTCAGTCCTTCTTCCAGACAGCCGCGGGCGATCCCGACACTGAGGGCGGCCATCCCGATCCGTCCCGCATCCAGGATCGTGAGCGCATCGATAAAGCCGTAGTGCAACTCGCCCAGCAGGTTCGCATCCGGAATCCGCAGATCTTCCAGAACGACCTGGGCCGTGTCGGAGGCCCGAAATCCCATCTTGTGCTCCTTCCGGCCGACCCGCAACCCGGGCGTTCCTCGCTCAACAATAAAGGCCGAGATCCCCTTCTCTCGCTTCGCCCGATCGGTCAGGGCCATGATCACATAGACGCCCGCCACACTCCCCTGGGTGATGAAGTTCTTTGTCCCGTTCAGCACCCACTGGTCACCGTCGCGCGCGGCCGTCGTCTGCAGACCGGCCGCGTCACTTCCCGATCCTGGCTCTGTCAGCGCCCAGGCGCCAAGGGCCTGCCCGCCGGCCAGTTGGGGAAGATAGGCCCGTTTCTGAGTGTCGCTGCCAAAGAGGTAGATGTGGTTACTGCAGAGGGAGTTGTGTGACTCTACGGTCAGGGCTACTGACGCGTCGTGGCGCGCAAGCTCCTCGAGGATCAGGGCATAGCTAATATAGTCCATCCCCGCGCCGCCGTACTCTTTAGGCAGGAGGATACCCATCAGCCCCAGTCCCGAGAGCTTTCGGATGATCTCGGTCGGAAAGGCCTCGTGCTCGTCGAGATCGGCGGCGACCGGCGCGATCTCCCGCTCGGCAAAGTCCCGCACCATCGCCTGAATCGCCTGCTGCGCCTCGCTCAGTTCAAAGTCCATGGCTCGCCCATCCAGCGTCCGGAGTTGATCACCGGAGTAATCACCATACAGGAATTGGCGCTGCAACGCCTGTGGGCTTGAACACACCCCCCTCCCGCTCCGTCATTGCGAGCGGCCAACAGGCAGCGCGGCAATCTCACCGTCATTGTCTTGAAAGACTGCGAGATTGCTTCGGCTTCGTCTCGCGATGACATAGGAGAGTCTTTCGTCAAGACGCCTATCTGTCCGTATCGGTGTGGAAGTTATCCTCTTGAGCGGGGAAGAATCGCATGGCGTCCGACGGCTTCTTTTTTTTCCGATCGCGCTTGGGCTCGCTGCCGAATGTGGTCACCAGGCCTTGGACCAACGTCTCCTTGTCGGATGCGGAGAGTTTCGCCGACGGGTGGAAGAGCGTATACAGCGTAGGCGGCATAGAGCCGTTTTTGATAGTGTCCACAGCCTCGCCTGCTTCGTTCTCTTCGCGTCCCCATTCCGACACGTTGAGGGCAGCGCGACCCTTCTCGATGTCGCGGTTGATCATCCATGTGATGGGTGCGATGAGGTCGTACCACGGCAGGACGGTTTGGTTGCTGTGACAATCGCCACACGCGCGGAAGAATAGCTGTCTCGTTGAGGGACTGTCCCATTTCGGCTCGGCTTTTACCGGAAGGTCAAGAACGGGTCGGCCCCAGGGTATGAGCTGAATGCCGACAAACACCACTACGGCCTCCCCGATGGCGATGTAGGCCATGACCCGTTTCACCCAGGACGTATGCTTCGCTTCTTGAGATATAGCCTTTTCTTCTTCTTCCATAGAGCTCCTCCACAAAGATCGACAGACGGGAGCGTCACCTCCTCCTGCCGTATTCGAAACCATATATAATGTCCTGACATGTACCGAAAGAAGTGTGGAGGCGGCGGGCGGATTCGAACCGCCGAATAAAGGTTTTGCAGACCTCTGCCTTAGCCACTTGGCTACGCCGCCATGCGGGAGGTGATGCTGACGTGATCCAGCAGTTCAGGCGGTAGGATACGACACGCTGGGTGGGCACGGCCATAGGCAACATGCCGATTACTTCATCTATCCGTTCGATATCGGTTCTTGAGTCGACAGGATGGAGCGGGAAACGGGATTTGAACCCGCGACCCTCGCCTTGGCAAGGCGATGCTCTACCGCTGAGCTATTCCCGCATTCAACACAGCACTATAGCGTCGGCCATCCCGGCTGTCAAACGAAAATCGCGAGGCGGGGCCTAGACCGATAGGAGTTTCAGTACGGCCTCAGGATCGGCCTTCACCGTCACAGGCTGCTGCGAGAGACGGATGGCCGCATCGGGCTCTTTCAGGCCGTGCCCCGTCAACACGCAGACCACCACGGCATCCTTGGCAAGGCAATGCGACCGGCAATATTTGATGAGCCCCGCCACCGATGCGGCCGAGGCCAACTCACAGAAGACCCCTTCCGTCGAAGCCAACAGACGATAGGCCTCGGTAATCTCGTCGTCGGAGACCATATCAATCCCACCGCCCGACTCGCCCGCAGCGGCCAAGGCCCCGCTCCACGTTGCCGGGTTACCGATCCGGATCGCCGTGGCGATCGTCTCCGGCTGTTCGACCACCCTCCCCAGGACGATGGGTGCCGCACCCGCCGCCTGCCACCCCATCATCTTCGGCAGCGAGGTGGTCAGTCCGGCCTTCAGATATTCCTGGTACCCCTTCCAGTAGGCGGTGATATTGCCGGCGTTACCGACCGGAATAAAGTGATAGTCCGGGCTTCGTCCGAGCCGGTCACAGACCTCATAGGCGCCGCTCTTCTGTCCCTCGATCCGGTACGGGTTCACCGAGTTGACCAGCACAACGGGCTGCTCGGCGGCGACCCGCCTGACGATCTGCAGGGCCTGGTCAAAGTTTCCCTCAATCTGCAGCACCTGCGCGCCGTGGATCATCGCCTGCGCAAGTTTCCCCAGCGCAATCTTCCCCTCCGGGATCAGAACAAAGGCGCGCAGTCCCGCTCGCGCCGCATACGCGGCCGCTGAGGCCGAGGTGTTCCCGGTTGAGG
Organism: Candidatus Methylomirabilota bacterium; assembly: GCA_003104975.1. NCBI lineage: Bacteria > Methylomirabilota (SeqCode) > Candidatus Methylomirabilota bacterium. The sequence continues at coordinate 50,651 of PQAM01000014.1, read as the reverse complement.
CGCAGATAACCGCTCGCGCACCCTCCTCCACCGCCTTGGTGATCGCGAGGGTCATCCCCCGATCCTTAAAGGAGCCGGTCGGATTGAGTCCCTCGTACTTCAGATAGATCTTCGCCTCCACCCCGATCCTGGTCCGAAGCCGGTCGGCCAGAATCAGCGGTGTATTCCCCTCGCCCAGCGTCACGACCGGCGTCCGATCGGTGACGGGTAAAAACTCCCGATACTGTTCGATAATCCCTTTCCATCTCATCGTTTTCATGGCAGGCTCAATCGGTAACCCCCTCGACCCTGAGACAGACGGTCCCTTTGCTGACCACATCAAGTTGGTCGATCGCGCATAACGACCGCTGCATATCGCCCTCAACCGCCTCGTGGGTCAACATGACGATCGGGACGGCGCTCTGTTCATGGCGTCCTTTCTGGATGACGGAGACGAGGCTGATGTTGTTGCTGCCCAGGATCCCGGTGACCCTCGACAGGACGCCCGGCTTGTCGATCGCCATGATCCTGAGATAGTAAGAGGAGCGGACCGTCGACATCTCCTTGATCTGCGCCTCCACCTCCGAGATCGGCGGGAGCGGAACACCCCTTGCCGTCGGATCGTGCAGCAGGCCCCTGGCAATCTCGGCAATATCGCTGACGACGGCCGAAGCGGTCGGCATCTGGCCCGCCCCGCGCCCGTAGAACATCAGCGAGCCGACCGCGTCGCCGACCACGTAGACGGCATTGTGGACACCACCGACCGAGGCCAGTAGATCATCCTCGGGAATGAGCGCCGGATGGACCCTCACCTCCAACTCGCCATCAAGCTGTTTGGCAATCGCCAGCAGCTTGATCCGGTACCCCAGCTCGCGCGCATATTCGATATCGGAGGCATCAATCCGCCTGATTCCCTCGACGTGGATCCGGTCGAGCGGCACATACGATCCGAACGCCAGTGTCGCCAGGATCTGCAGCTTGTGGGCCGAGTCGATCCCGTCGACATCCAACGACGGATCGGCCTCGGCGTAGCCGTGGGCCTGCGCCTCCGCCAGTACCTCGGCGAACGGCCGTCGACTGTCCGTCATCGTCGTCAGGATATAATTGCAGGTCCCGTTGACGATGCCGCTGATCGAGCGGACCCGATCGGCCACCAGCCCCTCCTTCATCGCCCGGATCAGCGGAATACCGCCGCAGACGCTGGCCTCAAATCCGATCGAGACCCGACGCGCCGCAGCGGTCCGATACAGTTCAAGCCCGTGCGTGGACAAGAGCGCCTTGTTGGCGGTGACCAGGTGCTTGTTCCGGTTGAGCGCCTCCCGGCAAAACCGAAGCGCGACGCCGCACCCGCCGATCAGCTCGACGATAATATCGATGGCGGGGTCCTCCAGCACGGCCATCGCATCGGTAGTCAGGAGGGCCGGATCGACCTCAACATTTCGCCGTCGATGGATGTCGGTATCGGCGATCCGACGAATGACGACCGGCCCACCCAGTCGTTGCTGCAGAAGGGCGCTGTTTTCCTGGATCAGCTTCACGACCCCGGATCCGACGGTCCCGAACCCCAAGATCCCGATCTGTACCGGTTTCATATCCGTCTCTCCCGCTTTACGCACCAAGGGATGATGCCAGGCCGCCTCGCCAGGCGGTCTGCATCCCATCCAGCGCCAGGTCAACCCCGCATGCCGGGCCGCGAAGCCTGAACCGCGTCCCTCCGACCGTTCCAAGGCGCGCCACAGGGACCTGGTGCGCCGCGGCAATCTTTTCCAGTCTCGACCAATCCGACGGCTTGAGGGAGACGAGAATCCGGGATTGCGTTTCTCCAAAAAGGAGCGCATCGGGCCGAATCGCATCCGTCAGTTGAACATCGATCCCGATCGGCGTCGGTCCCAGGCAGGCCTCCGCCAGGGCGACGGCCAGTCCGCCGTCCGAGCAGTCATGCGCCGAACTGACGATCCCTGCCTGGATCGCCTCCAGACAGGCGCCCTGTACGGCCCGCTCTCGGGCCAGGTCCAACGCCGGCGGCGCACCCTGGACCAGGCCGAACCGGATCGCGAGGTACTCGCTGGCCCCCAGCTCTTCCCGCGTCTCGCCCAGGAGTGCCACCAGATCCCCTTCGCGCGTAAACCACTGGCCCATGGCGTGGACGACATCGTCCAGGAGGCCGACCATCCCGATCATCGGGGTCGGGAAGATCGATTGTCCCGACGTCTCATTATACAAACTCACGTTGCCGCCGGTCACGGGGGTCTGGAAGGCCCGGCAGGCCTCTCCGATCCCCCTGACCGCCTCGACGAACTGCCACATGATCTCCGGGCGCTCCGGGTTGCCGAAGTTCAGACAGTTAGTGATCGCGAGCGGCTCTCCGCCCGAGCAGACGACGTTTCTGGCCGCCTCAGCGACGGCGATCATGGCCCCACGATACGGATCGATCGCACAGTAGCGGCCGTTGCCGTCGACCGAGAGCGCAATGGCGCGCCGACCTCCGGGAAGCCGCAGGACCACAGCGTCCGACCCCGGTCCCACGATTGTGCCTAGAAACAGCATGTGGTCGTATCGCTCCCAGATTCGTTCCTTGCAACAGAGGTTGGGCGAACGCAACAGCTCCAACAGGATGGCCGCATAGTCGTCAGGCAACGGCAGGCTATCCAGGTCAAGCCGTTGGCCGGCATCGGCTTCGACAGGGCGTCGGCTCGGCCGGCGATAGGCGGGCGCCTCCGATGCCAGGGCATCAGCCGGGATCTCCGCGACCGGCCTGCCATGATCCAGGACCCGCAACAGCCCCCCTTCGGTGACCCGCCCGATGACGGCCGCGTCAAGATCCCACTTGTCAAAGACCGCTCGCACCCGCGCCTCGCTTCCCGCCTTCGCAACAACCAGCATCCGCTCCTGCGACTCGGAGAGCATCAGTTCGTACGCCGTCATGCCCGGCTCTCGCCGTGGGACATGGGCGAGGTCGATCTCGATCCCAGTGCCGCCGCGCGCGGCCATCTCGGCGGTCGCGCAGGTCAGCCCCGCCGCCCCCATATCCTGAACCGCAATCAGATCGTCCCCCGCCATCAGCTCCAGGCAGGCCTCGATCAACAGCTTTTCACGAAATGGGTCGCCGACCTGGACGGTTGGCCGTTTCGTCTCGGCCTCCTCATCGAAGACGCCGGAGGCCATCGTGGCGCCATGGATGCCGTCGCGCCCGGTCCTGGCCCCGACATAGATAACGGGGTTGCCGATCCCACCCGCCTTGGCGAAAAAGAGCCGATCCTTCCGCGCGATTCCGACGCAGAAGACATTGACCAGAGGGTTACCGCTGTACGGCTCAGCGAAGTATGCCTCCCCGCCCACGGTCGGAACGCCCACGGCGTTACCGTACCCTGAGATCCCGGCCACCACACGACCGAAGAGGTAGCGGTTCTTCGGATCGGTCAGCGGCCCGAACCGGAGCGCATCGCACAGCGCAATCGGCCTTGCGCCCATGGTAAAGATATCCCGGATGATCCCGCCGACGCCCGTCGCCGCCCCCTGATACGGCTCGATGAACGAGGGGTGATTATGACTTTCCATCTTGAAGACCAGCGCCAGCCCATCCCCGATGTCAATGACGCCTGCGTTCTCACCGGGCCCCTGCAGGATGCGCGGCCCTATCGTCGGGAGCGTAGCCAGATGGACCCGCGAACTCTTGTAACTGCAGTGCTCCGACCACATCGCGCCGAACATCCCCAGTTCGACCAGGTTCGGCTCGCGACCGATGATCGCGGCGATCCGCTCGTACTCATCGGCCGTCAGGCCGTGCGACGCGATCAGATCTGCAGACATCACCGAGACGGTCATCGTCGGGGCCTCAGGCGTGGACCACGCGATCAAGGATCGACGTCAACATCAGGCGGCCGTCCTCCGAACCCAGGATCGACTCGGCGGCCCGCTCCGGATGCGGCATCAATCCAAGGACATTGCGGCGTTCGTTGCAGATCCCGGCGATGTGATCCAGCGACCCGTTGGGATTGGCATCCTGCATCAGCGATCCGTTCGCATCACAATAGCGAAAGATGATCTGGTCGCCGTCGATCAGCCGTTGCCACCCGATCCGGTCGATGTAGTACCGGCCGTCGCCGTGTGAAATCGGCATCCGTACGACCTGTCCAGACTGCATGGCGGCGGTAAAGGAGGTCTGTCGGCTTTCTACCCGCAGATGGACCCAGCGGCACCGGTAGTGCAGGCAGTCGTTCGGCAGGAGCGCGCCCGGAAGTAATCCCGCCTCGGTCAGGACCTGAAACCCATTGCAGCTCCCCAGGACCGGGCCACCTGCGTCCGCAAAGGCCGCTACCGCGCGCATAACGGGGGAAAGCCTCGCTATGGCCCCTGACCGCAGATAGTCGCCGTGGGCGAATCCTCCCGGCAGGATCACGCAATCGGAACCGTGAAGGTCGGCCTCTTTATGCCAGAGGTAACAGGCCTCCTCCTTCAGGACATTGACAATGACGTGGTGGAAGTCCTGATGGCTCCAGGAGCCCGGAAAGACCACAATGCCGAACCTCATGTCGCGGCCTCCTGCAGCTCGAAGCGATAGTCTTCGATCACCGGGTTCGCCAGCAGCCGCCTGCACATCTCGTCGACCTGTGCCGTCGCCTGCTCCGTGGTCAGGCCGTTCAGCGTCAACACCATAAACTTACCGACCCGTACGTCGGTAAGCCCTTCAAAGCCGAGCGTCTGCAGGGCCGACCGGACCGTATCGCCCTGGGCGTCGAGGACGCCGGGCTTCAGTGTCACGTAGATCTTTGCGGTTAACATTTGGGCGTGTTGAGTATGAGCGTCTGACGTTGCTAGTGTCCTGTTTCTGAAATTCGCTACCTATTTTGCGGACGTCATTCCGGACGAGCCCGCATCGCGGGCGCGAGCCGGAATCCAGGAAATACCGGGAGTTCTGGATTCCCGCTTTCGCGGGAATGACGGCTCCAGAATGAATACGGTATTAGATTCACTGCATTACAGGCCGACGCGGGCGAAGATATCGTCCAGATGCCGCAGATGATAGTCCAGATCAAAGCAACTTTCAACCTCGGCGGGAGAGAGGTGTCGACCGATCTCCGGATCGGCCAACAGGAGCGGCTTGAACGCCTCCCCCGACTCCCACGCCTGCATGGCATGTCGCTGCACCAGCCGGTAGCCCTCTTCCCGGGTGAGCCCCTTCCCGATCAGCGCCAGCAAGACCGCCTCAGAAAATACCAGCCCTCCCGTCAGCTCCAGGTTGCGTCGCATCCGATCCGGATAGACCCGCAGACCCTCAAGCACCTCCCGGAACCGGACCAGCAGGTAGTCCAGCAGGATGGTCGCATCGGGAAGGATCACCCGTTCTACCGAGGAGTGGCTGATGTCGCGCTCGTGCCACAGCGGCACATTCTCCAGGCCGGACTGGGCGTAGCTCCTCAGCAGTCGCGCCAACCCGGACACCTGTTCACAGGCAACCGGATTTCGCTTGTGCGGCATGGCCGACGAACCCTTCTGACCCTCGACAAACGGCTCCTCCACCTCGCGCACCTCGGTCCGCTGCAGATGACGGATCTCGACGGCAAACTTGTCGAGCGAGGTTCCGATCAGCGCCAGCGTCTGCAGGAATTCCGCGTGCCGATCCCTGGAGATGATCTGGCTGGAGATCGGCGCCGGCTTGAGCCCGAGGCGCGAGCAGACATACTGCTCCACAAACAGCGGCAGGTGGGCGAAGGTCCCGACGGCGCCGGAGAGCTTGCCGTAGGCCACACTCTCCCTGGCCCGTCGGAGACGGTCGAGATTCCGCTCCACCTCGCAGTACCAGAGCGCCAGCTTCAGGCCGAAGGTGGTCGGCTCGGCATGGATGCCGTGCGTCCGCCCGATCATGATCGTACGTTTATGGCGTCGGGCGAGGTCGGCGACGGTTCTGGAGAGCGCCCCCAGGTCGTCCAACAGAATGTCGGCGGCCTGCTGGAGCAGCACCGCCAGGGCCGTATCTACCACATCATAGGAGGTCAGACCGAAGTGCAGGTAACGCGCCTCCGGGCCGACCCGTTCCGCCACCGCCGAGACAAAGGCGATAACGTCGTGGCGAACCTCCCGTTCGATCTCCTGGATACGATCGATGTCGAAATCGGCCCGCTCCCGGATGACGTGGAGCGCCTCACGCGGGACGACGCCCAGCTCGACCCATGCCTCGCACGCCAACAGCTCGATCCGCAACCAGGCGGCGTAGCGGCTCTGCGGTTCCCATACAGAGACCATCCGGGGCAGTGCGTAGCGGGGAATCATGACAGTCAGTGGCTAGTGATAAGCGGTTAGTGATTGGATGAATATTGAGCCTTTGCGCCCTACACCCTCAACCCTACACCCTGTTCTTATGACAGGAGGGCCGCCTGAGCAACAGGACCGATGGTCGTGATAGCAAACGCCTCGTCACGCAGGATCCGCCTCGTCAGCGACTCGAACTGATCCATGGACACCGCATCGATCCCGGCGATGATATCATCCAGGCTATAGGTACCCTCGAAATAGATCTCGGTCTTTGCCAGACGCGTCATCCGACTGCCGGTCCCCTCCAGACCGAGCAGCAGATTCCCCTTCAACTGATCCTTTGCCCGCTGGAGATCGACCGGATCGATCGGTTCGTTGCGTAAACGGGCGCACTCGGCCCGAATCAGGTCGACGACCTGGCTGGAGGAATCCGGATCGGTGCCGGCATAGACGACCAGCAGACCACAATCGCGATAGGATGCCTGGTAGGAGTAGATCGAATACGCAAGCCCTCGCTTTTCCCGCACCTCCTGAAAGAGTCGGGAGCTCATGCTGCCGCCCAACATGGCGTTGAGCAAATAGAGCGCGTACCGATCCCGGTGCGCGTGCGGCAGGCCATCCACCCCGAGACAGAGGTGAAGCTGGGCCGTATCGCGCTCCTCCACCCTGACCGCCGCCGTGCAGCTCGGCGGCGGCAGATCGGTATGGACCGATCGGCCTTCAAACCCGTTGAATGCCCCGACCACCAGGTCGACCAGCCGCTCATGCTCCAGATCGCCCGCTGCGACAACGATGGTGCGGTCAGGCCGGTAGAAACGCTCCATATGGCCGCGCACATCGTCCCGCGTAAACGCTCGTACGGTCTCCTTCCGCCCAAGGATCGGTCTGGCCACCGGGTGATCGCTCCAGATCGCCTCCGCAAAGAGGTCGTGGACCAGGTCGTCTGGGGTATCCTCCACCATCTTGATCTCCTGGAGGACGACGTCCCGCTCCCGCTCGATATCCTTGGGGTCAAGATTGGAGTGAAGAAAGGTGTCAGACAGGAGATCGATCGCCAGAGGGAGGTGCTCACCGAGGACCTTGGCATAGAAACAGGTGGTCTCACGGCTGGTGAAGGCGTCAAGCGTGCCGCCGACGGCGTCGATGGCGGCGGCGATCTCCTGCGCGCTGCGCCGCCCGGTCCCCTTGAAAAGCATGTGCTCGATAAAATGCGAGATGCCGGCCGCCTCGGCCGCCTCATCCCGCGACCCGACCCGGACCCAGACGCCGATAGTCGCCGACTTGACGGCGGGCATCCGCTCGCTGAGCACGACCATCCCGTTCGGCAACACCTGACGATTATAGGAGAGACGGCCCATACACTTACGACGGCCTTTGCTCCGTCTTGACCTGCGCCTCCGCCTGCAACACCTCTTTCCGACTCAACCGGATCTTTCCGTTCTTGTCGACATCGATCACCTTGACCGCGACCTCATCCCCTTCCGCCAGGACATCCTCGACCCGTTTGACCCGGTGCTCGGCAATCTGTGAGATGTGCAGCAGGCCATCGGTTCCCGGCAAGATCTGTACGAAGGCGCCAAAGTCCATGATCTTGACGACCTTCCCTTGATAGACCTTCCCGACCTCGGGAACCTCGACAATCTTGCTGATGATCGACAACGCCTTCTGCGCGGCCTCTCCGTCGACCGAGGCGATCTCGACCCGCCCGTCGTCCGACACATCGATCTTGGCCCCGGAGTCCGCCACAATCCCTCGAATCACCTTGCCGCCCGGACCGATGACATCGCGGATCTTATCGACCGGGATCATCAACGTAATGATGCGCGGCGCATAGGCCGAGATAGTCGACCGCGGTGTGGCAATGGCTTGGTCCATCTGGTCCAGGATGTGCAAACGGGCGCGCCTGGCCTGTCCCATCGCCTTCGGCATGAGGCTCGGCGCAATCCCCTGGGTCTTGATGTCCAGTTGCAGTGCCGTAATCCCCTTGCGGGTCCCGGCGACCTTGAAATCCATATCGCCAAGGTGGTCCTCAAGTCCGATGATATCGGTAAGAATCGCGGTCTGCTCGCCCTCGACGACAAGCCCCATCGCGACCCCCGCCACCGCCGATCGGATCGGCACGCCTGCATCCATCAGGCTGAGGCTCGCCCCGCACACCGTCGCCATCGAGGACGATCCATTCGATTCGAGAATATCCGACACGATGCGAAGGGTATACGAGAACTCCTCTTTCGGCGGCAGTGCCGCGAGGAGCGCCCGCTCGGCCAATGCCCCGTGTCCGATCTCGCGCCGTCCGGGACCGCGCATGAACCTGACCTCGCCGACACTGAACGGCGGAAAGTTGTAATGAAGCATAAACCGTTTGGTGGCCTCTCCTTCAAGGTCGTCCAGACGCTGTTCGTCCTCCGATGTCCCGAGCGTCGTGGTCACAAGCGCCTGCGTCTGACCCCTGGTAAAGAGGGCCGACCCGTGCGTTCTGGGCAGGACGCCGACCTCGGCGGTGATCGGTCGGACCTGCTCCAGCGACCGTCCGTCTGCCCGCCGCCCCTCTTCCAGAATCATGCGACGCAACTCCTCATGCTCGATGGCCTCAAACAGTCCACCGACCGTCGACTTCCGGTTGTCCGGCTCGTCGGCAAACGCCGCCATCACCTCATCAAAGAGCTGCTGCCGACGGCTGCGGTGCTCCTCCTTCTCGGCAACGCCGGCCAACGCCCGGAGTCCCTGACGGACCATGGCGCTGACACGATCACGCAGGTCCGGATCCGGGGGCGCGACCTGGAAGGGCGCCTTTTCGATCCGGAGCGCATGAGCCAGCTCCAGCACCATGTCGATCAAGGGCTGCATCCCCTTATGACCGAACTCGATCGCCTCAACCATGGCGTCCTCCGGGACCTCGTTGGCGCCGGCCTCCAGCATGACTACGGCATTCCTGGTCCCCGCGACCACCATATCGATGTCCGATTCCTGCATCTGGCCATAGGTGGGGTTCAGGAGCAATCTGCCCCCGACCCGGCCCACGCGGACCGCCCCGATCGGACCCAAAAACGGGATCGGCGCGATGCTGAGCGCAGCGGAGGCGCCTAATACCGCGAGGACGTCGGGATCGTTCTGCTGGTCGGCCGACAGGACCGTCGCAATGATCTGCACATCCTGTCGATAGCCGTCCGGGAAGAGGGGGCGGAGTGGACGATCGATCAGGCGTGAGGTCAGGGTTTCCTTGTCGTGGGGTTTACCCTCACGCTTGAAAAAACCGCCCGGAATTTTTCCGGCTGCGTAGGCCCGCTCCTGATAATCGACGGTGAGTGGAAAGAAATCGATCCCCTGCCGCGCCTGTTTTGATGCTACGACCGTGACCAGCACAACCGTATCGCCATACTGAACCAACACGGCGCCATCGGCCTGCCTGGCCACACGCCCGGTCTCGATACGTAACGGTTTACCTTCGATGATCCGCTCAACCCGACAGCTCATTTACGGATTCCCAACCTTTCGATGATCTGCTTGTATCTGTTGGTGTCTTTGCTCTTGAGGTAATCCAAGAGCTTCCGGCGCCGTGCGACGAGGCGGAGCAGCCCCCGTCTGGAGTGGAAATCCTTCTTGTGGCTGTTCAGATGTTCGGTCAGATAGCCGATCCGTCCGGTGAGGAGCGCAATCTGTACATCCGGCGAGCCGGAGTCGGTCTCATGCAGCCGATACTGTCCGATGATCTCGTGCTTGTTTGTAGACGCCTTGCCCACGAAGCCGTGTCCTCCTTTCTTATTCAATAGATACCTGAAACCGCGAGTACGATAGCACAGGCCCACCCTGGAGTAAAGCCCATTCTTCCGGTGCAAACCGCGGGAAAGCGGCCAATACCGCCTCCGCCGCCCGCTTGTCGCAGTCGATCTGGGTCTGGAGCAATGACGGGTCGTCAAAACGCCGCTCGTCCCGCAGGCGTTCAATGAAGAAGAGTGTCATCGTCTCTCCGTACAATTCCTCTTCCTGGGCCTTCAGCAGGTGGACCTCCACCCGTCTCGCCTCATTGCCGAAGGTTGGGGCCCGCCCGATGTTGATCAGCGCCTTGTGCAGCCCCTGTTTGATCCACGCCTGGCCGGCGTAGACGCCATCCGGTACCATGACATCCGACGTGACGGGGAGATTGGCCGTCGGATAGCCCAGCGCCCTGCCCCGTCTGGCGCCGCGTTCAACGACCCCCCGAATCGCGTACGGTCGCCCCAACAGGCGCGTCGCTCGGTACAGATCTCCCCGTGCAAGTAGACGGCGGATGGAGGTGGAACTCACCACGTGGCCGTCAACCGTCATCGCGGGGACCACCTCAAGTTCGAACCCATGCTCCGCACCGAGCGCCCTGAGCAGTTCCACCGATCCCGCCCGGGCCCGCCCGAAGGCGAAGTCATACCCGATACACACAAACCGCGCTCCGAGTCGATCAACCAGGTAGCGCGTGACGAAATCGCGCGGAGAGGTCGCGGCCAGGGACGGGGTAAAGTCGACGGCGATCGTGAGATCGATGCCGATCGCCGCCAGGATGTCGCGTTTAATCGAGAGCGGCGTAATAAGGGGCGGGGTGTTGAGTGGATTGACCACCTCCAGCGGATGTCGCACGAAGGTAAAAACAACCGCCGTCTCCCCATCCCGACGAGCACGCCGCACCACGCGGCTCAAAATCTCGCGATGTCCGAGATGCACCCCGTCGAATGTCCCGACCGCCACCGCTGACGAGGGATACGCACCCTCCAGATCCTCAATACGCTCGACAACAATCATTGGCCGGCAAGGACCCGTACCGGCCGCAATACGATCCGGCGCGGATCGACCGCGGGGAATTCCCGGCCGGTCACCGTCGCCTCAGCCAGCGACAACAGTTGGCGCCGGTATCCCAGGACCCGGACAAGGTCCCCCTTTTCCACCTCGACAGGAAAGCTTAACAGCGCGCCGGCCGCCATTCCGACCCCCTGGACCACGCATCGAGAGGACTCGGGGTGGATCCTGACCATCGGGAGATGGCCCAACGCCTCGCCGATTGGAATCAACACATCGCGAATACGGTCTTCTACGACGGCCTGCTCAAGCTGCTCCAGCGTCAGCGCCTCGTCAATCAGGAAGCGGCCGGACCGGACACGGGTCAACGCATACAGGTGCGCCCCGCATCCCAGGATGCGACCGACGTCATCACACAGGGTGCGCGCGTACGTCCCCTTCGAGCAACTGACGCGGAACCGGACGAAGGGCACGTCGCACTCCAGCAATGTCAGCTCATGGATCCGCACCGCAATCGGCTGCCGTTCAACCGTCTCACCCCGGCGAGCCAGACGATAGAGCCGCTCCCCGTGATGCTTCTTCGCAGAGAACAGGGGCGGCACCTGCTGGATCTCTCCCACAAAGCTGTCCAAGACCTCCCGCAGTCGGGCAGGGTCGACATCGACATGATCGGTTGTCGACAGCACCTTGCCGTCCGCATCCAGGGTGTCCGTCGTGATACCGAGCCGCATCGTGATCAGATACTCTTTATCCGCCTGGGTGAGAAATTGCGCGATTCGAGTGGCCCGTCCGATACACAACGGCAGCACACCGGTCGCCCTCGGATCAAGCGTACCGGTGTGGCCGACGCGGCGCATCTTCAGCAGACGCCGCACCACGTCCACCACGTCATGGGAGGTCATCCCACTTGGCTTATTGATATTCAAGACTCCGCTCAGTTCCATCATACGCCCCAGCAATTAGTTGGCGGTCACCCGCCGTGCATCCAATTCCTGTCTTCTGCTCCGCAAACGCTCGACACTCTCCCAGGGTACCTCAACCCCGCCTAACTCGGCGTCGGCAACAACCCCACCGCCGTGGAAATCGCTCCCACCAGTGGGGATCAATCGATATTGGTCGACAATAGCGAGCAGGGAGGCGGTGATCTCCGGGGTATACCCTTTATAGTAGGTCTCAATCCCCTCCAGGCCCGCCTCCTTCAATATCGGGAGCAATCGCTCGAGATCCGGATGGTAGTCGCTGGCCCCCACAATGATCGGGTGCGCCAGAGAGGGTAGACCGTGAGCCCCCCTGATGAGCTCGACTGCCTCTTGCGGGAGGATCGTCGGGCCTTCGACATAGCCCGGACCCCCCCGCCGCAGAAACTGCGAGAATGCCTCATCCACGGTGGCAACGGCGCCGCGCTCTACCAGGGCCTTCGCGATGTGCGGCCGTCCGACCGATCCCCCGTCGGCAATGGCCATCACACGATCCCACTCAAGCGGATGGCCGAGCGCGCCCAGTCGCTCGACCATGGCGCGGGCCTGAGCAAGTCGGTCCTCGCGAAGCCGGCGGAGAGCCGTCTGCAGGGACGGCTCGTTCGGATCCAGCAGATAACCCAGGACATGGATATCGTCGCGGTCCAGACTTGCGCTGATCTCGATTCCCGGGATCACCTCGAGGGCCAGGTCTAAGGCAGCCTCTTGCGCCTCGGCGATTCCGTTCACACTGTCGTGGTCGGTGACCGCGATGACGCGGATCCCGATGGAGTCGGCGGCCCGCACCAGCTCGTTGGGCCGAAGCGCGCCATCAGAGGCCGTAGTATGCAGATGCAGATCGACACGGCTCGCCATGGTTATGGCTCCTTTGTCCCTGTCGCCTCGATCTGCCGGAACAGCTCGGCCAGATGCATCTCTTGCTCCAGCGAATCATCGAGGAAAAAGAGTAACTCCGGGATGTAGCGCAGGCACAACCGGCGTCCCAATTCTCCGCGGAGAAAGCCGGCCGCACACTTCAGACCAACCAGCGCCTCCCGGCGCCGGTTCTCGTCGCCACCCATTGAGGCAACATAGATCCGGGCGTGTTCCAGATCATCGCTTACCCTGACGCGGGTGACCGTCACACACCGAACCCTCGGATCCTTCACCGACTGGAGGATCAGACGGCTCAGCTCTTCCTGTATCAATGCGCCGACCCGATCGGCCCGTCTACCTTGCATCCCCGTCCCCCCCGAAGCGTGGGAGTGTTGAGTGTTCAGTGTTGAGTGACTCCCAACCATACACTGAACACTTAAGACTGCCGTTACTGGGCCATCAGCTCGATCTCATAATCGAGAATCAAGGCCTCGGCGTCGGTTTCGATAAGGTTCACTACCTTGGTCAGGGTCTCGTCCACCAATCGGGAACTATTGCTGATGCAGGCGATTCCCAGCGTCGCGCGTTGCCATTCGTCGAGACGATCGACCTCGGCAACCGAGACGTTGAAGCGGCCCCGGATACGATCCTTCATGCTCTTGATAACCCGTCGCTTACCCTTCAGGGAGTTATTACCGGCCAGATATAACTCGACGCGGCACGTTCCAACGGTCATACGATAAAGCAGTGTTGAGTGTTCAGTGGTCAGTGTTGAGTGTGGACACTATGACAGTTTTTGAGCGATCGATTCCAGTTCGAACACGTCCAGGACATCACCAACCTTGACGTCGTTAAAGTTCACCAGACCGACGCCACATTCAAATCCGTTTTGCACCTCACGAACATCCTCTTTGAACCGACGAAGCGATCCGACCCGCCCCTTGTGAACGACCTTGCCGTCCCGGATAAGACGAATCTGACTGTCCCGACAGACCTTCCCTTCCACAACCATCGAGCCGGCGATGGTCCCTACCTTCGGGACCGCAAAGACCTGACGCACCTCCACACGACCGATGGGGCGCTCGACATACGTCGGCTCCAGCAGACCCTCCATCGCCTGCCGGATCTCGTTGATCGCGTTATAGATGACGGTATACAGCCGGATCTCTACGCCCTCCTGTTCGGCCAGCTTCTGGGCCTTCGGTTCCGGACGCACGTGGAATCCGACGATGATCGCATTCGAGGCCGACGCCAGCATCACATCGGTCTCGGTGATGGCGCCGACCGACGCATGGATGACCTTCAATCGAACCGCATCGCTGCCGATCCGTCCCAACGATTCACGAAACGGCCCGATGGAGCCCTGAACGTCCCCCTTGATGATCATCCGAAGCTCTTTAACCTCGCCCTCCTGGATGCGACGGTGCAGATCCTCCAGGGTCACATGATGCTTCGTAAGGATCGTCTCCTCGCGATGTTTCTGCTGTCGGCTGAGGGCGATCTGTCGCCCTTTTCGTTCATCGGACACAACAACAAACGTATCACCGGCCATGGGGACGCCCGAAAGGCCCAGTACCTCAACCGGGGTCGCAGGTCCGGCCGTCTGGACCCTCTTGCCCTTATCGTTGTTCATGGCCCGTACCCGACCGGAGTGCAGTCCGGCGACCAGGACGTCCCCCACCTTCAGCGTACCCTGCTGCACCAACACGGTCGCCACCGGACCCCGACCACGATCCAGCTCGGCCTCGATGATGACACCTTTCGCCGCCTTGTGCGGGTTCGCCTTCAACTCTTGAATCTCGGCCAACAGCAAGAGCATCTCGAGTAGGTGGTCGATGCCGATCTTTTTCTTGGCCGAGACCTCCACAAAGATTGTCTGACCTCCCCACTCTTCCGGAACCAGACCCTGTTCCGCCAACTGTTGCATGACACGGTTCGGATCCGCCCCCGGCTTGTCGATCTTGTTGACCGCGACCAGGATCGGGACGCCCGCATCCTTCGCGTGGCTGATCGCCTCCAGCGTCTGAGGCATGACCCCATCATCCGCCGCGACGACCAGGACGACAATATCGGTTGCCTGCGCTCCACGCGCCCGCATGGCGGTGAACGCCTCGTGGCCCGGCGTATCCAGAAACGTGATCTTCCCGCCCGGCAGATCGACCTGATAGGCGCCGATGTGCTGAGTAATCCCCCCGGCCTCCGAGGCGATGACATTGGTCTGCCGAATCGCATCCAGCAGCGAGGTCTTGCCGTGATCGACATGGCCCATGATCGTCACCACCGGCGACCTGGGCAACAGCAGCGAAGGGTCCTCGCGCTCCTCCGCCCCGGTTGCCGCCTCCTCCAGCGGCATGACTTCTACTGAGAACCCGATCCGGTCGGCGGCGCGCTTGACGATCTCCACGTCCAGCGGCTGGTTGATCGTGGTCATAATCCCCATCTTGATCAATTGCTTGATGATCTCGCTGGGGCTCATCGCGATGCCGTCGGCCAGCTCCTTGACGGTGATGGTCTCCGCCATCTTCACGATCGGACGTGTCGGGACCGGGGACTCGCGCTGAACCTGCTCGGCCTGTACCTGCGGCTCCGGCGCCGCCGGTATCACGGTCGCCCTCTGCCCGGGTACGGCACCAGGCGCAGGTGGACCTGCGGCCCTGGACGGCGCCTCCTTGACGCGCGGGGCCGGAGCCGCAGCCTGGCGAACAGGCTCTGTCGGGACCGAGGGCGGCGGCTTCATGACGGCTGTTGCCTGAGACGGCTGCTGGGGAGCTTCGGCCTTCGGTCGGTGCGGCCCCTTCTGCCCAACCGGGCTTGCTCGTTCGGCCGGTGTGATTCGTTCAGACAGGGGCGTGGCCTCGGACACCGTCTTCGCTTCGACGGACTTGGGTCGAGCGGGTCTGGGCGTTGGTGTCTCGGGAACCGGCGCCGGCGCTTCAGCCTTTCCCGTCCTGGGACGTTTACGTTCTACCGGCGTCACGCGGGTCGATGCGGGCACCTCGTGTGATTTGGGCTTCGGCCGACCTTTCTTCTCGCGCGCAGCAACATCCAGGAGCGATCTCACCTGATCCTCGTCGACGTTACTGCTGTGACTCTTGAGGTGCAGGCCGGACTGCTCAAGCCGCTCAAGCAGCTCTTTACTTGATATCCCAAGCGCTTTCGCCAGATCGTACGCCCTTATCATTCCCACGTCGGATTACCCCCGCGCCTTCCGAGGCCCCGCGGTCTCCTCAACTTGTCGATCTGACCACGCGGCCTCTCTCGTCTTCGCTGCTGCCGGTATGTTGTTCAGCACCGACATCAGCGCCCCCGCAAAGTGCGGGTCCATTACCGCAATGCAGGCTCGAGGGGCGCCTCCCACAGCGGCCCCCAATTCCGTCTTCCCCATGGCCTGCATCCATACCACGCCGACCTGTGCGGCCACATGTCTTACCTTCGCGATCGAGTTCGCCGATGCGTCTGTCGCAGCCAAGATCAATCTGGCCGAATGACGCTTGACGGCCGAATCTACCGCTTCTGCGCCTGAGGCGATCTTACCCGCCCGCCGCGCAAGGCCCAGGAGCGCCGTCACCTTACGAGCCACACCCTCTCGAATCAACCCCTCCAGGGTCTCGACAGTCAGTGGCGCCACCGCTGTCTTGAGGCAGCGGGCAAACTCACCCCTCTTCACCGCCTGTTCCAGGCAGGGACGACGCGGACAGACATAGGCCCCACGTCCCGATCCGCCGCCAAGATCCACATTGAGTCTTCCATCCCCTGCAGGATACAGACGAATGAGCTCTCGTTTCGGTCGGCTGGTGCGACAGGCGACACACGAACGGAAAGGCTCGGCCCCCATCTACTCATCTCCAGAGGCGAGGGCCGCCTTCGCAGCCTCAATCAATTTCTGGGCCGTCTTTGGCCCAATCCCCTCCACCTGGACCAGGGCGTCGTCCGAGGCATGGGCCAGTTTCTGACAACTGTCCAGCCCGGCCTCAATCAAGCGATCGGCCAACTTCTCTCCTACACCCAGCACTTTCGCCAACTGCGGGATCTCCTCGGTCGAACGCTCCGCCGCCGGCACCTGACCCTCGATCGCCGGCTGAATCGGCTCCTCAGGTGCCCTCTGAACCTCCCCTCGACCCTTGACATCGACCTTCCATCCCAGCAGCTTCGCCGCCAACCGGGCATTCTGTCCCCTTTTGCCGATAGCGAGGGAGAGCTGGCCGTCGGCCACTAACACATGAAGCGTATGGGTCGCCTCGACAACCTCGACACTCTCAATCTCGGCCGGCGCAAGCGCACTTCGGACAAAGGACGCCGGATCGTCTTTCCAGGTAATGACATCGACCTTCTCGCCCATCAGCTCCCTGACGATGGCCTGAATCCGACTCCCACGATAGCCCACACAGGCGCCTACCGGATCGACATTGCTGTCTCGCGAGGCGACCGCTACCTTGGCTCGTTCGCCCGCATCTCGGGCAACTGCCTTGATCTCGACAATCCCTTCGTAGATCTCCGGAACTTCGATCTCGAGCAGCTTGGCCAACAGCCCGGGATGCGTTCGCGAGAGCACGACCTGTGATCCACGGGGGAGTTTCTTCACATCCAGCACGTACGCTCGAATCCGATCGCCAACTCTGTAATCCTCACGGGGAAGTTGTTCTCTTGGCGGGAGAACGGCCTCAGCCTTCCCGAGATTGACGATGACGTTACCCTTGGCCACCCGCTGTACGACACCGCCCACCAATTCACCCACCCTGGCCCGAAAGGCCTGAAAGACGCTCTCCCGCTCAGCCTCTTTGACTCGCTGAATGATCACCTGCTTTGCGGTCTGGGCGGCAATCCGGCCGAACTCTTTCGCCTGCACCTCGAACTTGACCTCGTCGCCAGGTTGGGCCCCGGGATGAAGTCGTTGAGCCTCTTCAACGGAGGTCTCGACGTGGGGGTTCATAACCTGCTCGACGACCTTCCGCACTGCGTACAGCTTGAAGCAACGCGCCTGTCGGTCGAACTCTACGCGCAGGTCGAGGGCCGTCCCCAGCGTCTTGCGGGATGCTGAAAGGATCGCCGCGCTGACCGCCTCGATCAGCACCGCCGAGTCGATCTCTTTCTCTCGCCCGACCTGTTCTATGACCTGCAGTAAATCGATGCCCATTTTTTAATACCAGGGTATAGGGGCTGGGTGTTGGGGGCTGGGGATCCAAAAGAACCTATTGCGTTTCTTTCTCTAACCCCCAACCCCTATCCTCTGACCCCTGTCTTCAAAGGATTGGATCCAAACGAGCCTTCACAATCAGCGCATGGGGAATGGACACAACCGTCCCATTCTCCCGTTCCAGCGATACCGTTCCGTCCTCGTACCCCTTCAGCACGCCGAGAAACCGCCGTTGGCCCTCAATGGCCTGCGACGTGCCGATCCTCGCCCGTTGGCCGACAAAACGAAGAAAGTCCGCCTCCCGGCGCAGTGGCCGGTTCACACCAGGTGAAGACACCTCGAGCGTGTACGGATGGTTGATCAGGTTCTCGACATCCAGAAGATCGCTCAGCTCTTCGCTTACTCGCTGGCAATCCCCCAGGGTCACCCCGCCACTCTTATCGAGATAGAGGCGGAGCACCCAGCCGCCTATCTCTCGACGGAACTCGATATCTACCAACTCGAGCCCTAATTCCGTGAAGAGCGGAAGGGCAATCGACCTGACGCGCTCGATCACCTCCCCAGCCATACATTACCACCCCTTATAAAACAAAGAGCGGGCATCATTGGCCCACCTAATGTAAAATAGCATGCTTCTATGAGGTTGTACAGGGCAAATCAAGGGGGTCAAGGAACGGCGTGCGGGCGGGGGTCTACTCGCCCTTGGCCTTTTTCAGCTCGGCAATCACGCGCTCCTTCAGATGGGGGGGCACCTCGTCGTAGTGGGAGAACTCTACCGTGTAGTCGCCGCGATCGCCGGTAATAGCCTTAAGCTGCGTCGCATATTCCAGGATTTCAGCCAGCGGCACCTGAGCCCTGATCGTCTGCATCTTACCCTTCGCCTCTACACCCATCACACGTCCCCGTTTACTGTTCAGATCGCCGATGACATCCCCCATGCACTCATCGGGAACGATGACCTCGACGGTCATCATCGGCTCAAGAAGCGTCGGATTCGCCTGCAAGACCCCTTTTTTGAACGCCAATGATCCGGCGATCTTAAAGGCCATTTCCGAGGAGTCGACAGAATGGTACGAACCGTCATAGAGGGTAACCTTCACATCCACGACGGGATAGCCGGCCAAGGCCCCCTCATCCATCGCCTCCACAATCCCCTTCTCGACCGCGGGAATATACTGTTTGGGGATTGCGCCCCCGACAATCTGGTTCACAAACTCGTATCCGGCTCCGCGGGGAAGCGGCTCGAGTCTGATCCAACAATCGCCGTATTGTCCATGGCCCCCGGTCTGTTTTTTGTGCTTTCCTTGAACGTCAGTTCGGCCATGAATGGTCTCTTTATACGGTACGCGGGGTGTCTTCATCTGGATTTCGAGTCCGAACTTCCGCTTCAGACGATCGACCGCGATTTCCAAATGAGCCTTACCCATCCCGGCCAGCATAATCTCTTTGGTCTGGGCATCACGTCGAATGTGAAGCGATGGATCCTCTTCTCGTAGTCGTTGGAGCCCTGAACTCATTTTTTCCTCGTCCCCGCGCGTCTTGGGTACGATGGCGTATTCAATGATGGGACTCGGGATGGTGGCCGGCTCCAGACAGATCGGGTTTCGCTCATCACAAAGCGTATCCCCCGTACCGGTCTCTTTCAACTTAACCACAGCCCCAAGATCGCCGGCCCCAATAGCCGGAACCGGGATCTGATTCTTACCCCGGAGCACCACGACCGGGCCGATCCTTTCTTTACAGCCTTTGGTACTGTTGTAGACGCCGGAATCTGAGGTCAGGACGCCGGAGTAGACGCGCAACAGGTTAATCTTGCCGGCATACGGATCGACAAGCGTCTTGAATACCAGGGCGGACAAGGGAGCATCCGCTGGGCTTTCCCGGATCAATGACTCGCCGCCCCTCGGATCGATTCCCGCAACAGCCCGACGATCCGCGGGAGATGGAAAGAGGTCCGCCAACAGATCGAGGAAAGGCGGAACGCCAATATTCTTAAGGGCCGATCCGCAGAGGACCGGAACCAGCTTTCCCCCGATGACCGCCCGCCGGAGTCCGGACTTCAACTCCTCGTCCGAAAGGGTGCCGACTTCCAGATACTTCTCCAGCAGCCGGTCGTCACTGTCCGCAACCGCCTCCATCATGCCTGCGCGAAGCTGTTCCGCCTTTGATCTCAGGTCAGGCGCAATCTCCCCCTCAGAGAATTTACCCGGCCGCTCGTCCTGAAAGGTCAGGGCCTTCATCCGCAGCAGATCAATCGTGCCCGTAAACGACGCGTGCGCCCCTATCGGAATGTGGGTGGGCACAGCCACCCGGCAGAGGTTCTTCTGAATATCCTCGAGGACCCGGAAAAAGTCGGCCTGCTCCTGATCCATCTTATTGATGTAAATCGTCCTGGCCAGACCTTCCGCTTCAGCGCACGCCCACACCTTTTCGGTCTGAACCTTGACGCCGGACACGGCACTGACCACGACGACCGCACCATCGACCACCCTCAGACAATTCCGGGTATCGGTCAGGAAGATCGACGCGCCAGGGGTATCAATCAGGTTGAGCTTATGCCCCTTCCATTCACAGAAGGCCAAGGCCGAACTAATGCTCATCCTCCGCTTGATCTCATCCTCGTCGAAATCGGTAACAGTCGTTCCGTCATCGACCCGCCCAAGCCGAGACGTCGCCCCGGCGTCGAACAGCATCGCCTCGGTCAGTGTCGTCTTCCCTGCGCCCCCGTGGGCTACGATAGCGACGTTCCGGATTTTGGAGATCTCTATCCCGCTCATCACGCTTCCCCTGTGTGCCGCACAAGCCGCTTCACCGTTCCGAGATTCTTCTCGTACCACAACGGTCATCCCGTTGTAAAGGAGAAATCCTCTCCTTATTCCCCTTACCATTCCAGCCCGAGGGCAAAGTGAAGAGCTTCCTCAACAGCTCTGAGTTTCGATTGGCTGAGGTTGGCGACGTGCCCTCGAAGGCTGTCCTTGGCGATAGTAATAATCGTATCGAGGTTCACCACGCACGACCGGGGCAGACCGTCCTCACGACCCAAGGGAACTTCCGATGCGATGCGGCGGACACGGGTAGTTACCGGTGCCACGGTCACCAGCCTGCGGACCGGATACGCCTCATCGCGGGACAAGAGAACCACCGGTCGAGTACCAGCTGGAGCAGGCAGTTCCGCCCACCAGATCTCACCGCGTCTCAAGACCAGTCTTCCAGACGGAGTGCACCCATACTGGCCTGCTGTACGGATGCGACTTCCTCATCGCTTTCAGGCTCAGCCAGGTAACCCTGCACATACTGCTTTACGGTCTCCTGAAGGCGCTTCTGACGAAGAAGATGCTCTACGGCCTCACGAAAGAACTGACTCCGGCTCTCATTTCTGGCCTGACGCTCCTTTTCTAAAGCCTCAAGCAGATCCGCAGGAAGGCTAATGGCGATCTTGACTGTTTTGCCCATATCATCTCCTGATGGTCATACCACAAGCCTACCACAGTATGAATATTTGAAGACCCATTGTCAAGACATTAACATTAAAGGGTCGCGAGATGGCGTGACCGTCTCAGGACAACCAACGCGCGACACGAGCAGACGTAATTCCTGTTCCCCTTTTCTTACCTCAGCCTACAGTGCGAAGTGGACGAATTCTCTTAAGAGCCTCTGCTTCGGCCGATCGTGCTCGGTAGAGGTCCCATCGAAGCTGAAGGTTCATCCAGAAGCCCGGAGAGTTCCCAAAACACTTCGCCAGCCGCAAAGCGGTCCCTGGCGTGATGCCCCGCCGACGATTAATCAGTTCGTTGACCCGTTGATAGGGCACTCGAATCCGACGGGCTAAGTCCCGCTGTGAGAGTCCCATGGGCGTCAGGAATGCCTCCAAGAGCATCTCGCCAGGGTGGGTGGGTTCTCGATGTGTCGGCACTCGAACCATGACTGCTCTCCTTGCACGCTGCCCATTAATGGTAGTCTACGATTTCGACCTCCGCCGGACCCTTGCTGGTCCACCGGAAGCAGACCCGGTACCGCTCGTTCATTCGAATGCTGTGTTGGCCTTTGCGGTTTCCCGCCAACGCTTCCAGGCGGTTCCCAGGAGGGATCCGAAGCTCTTCTAACCGTTCCACGGAATCAAGCTGGTCAAGTGTCCGTCCGGCTACGGGCCACAGTTCATACGGATAGGCTCGACGGGCCGCTCTGGTATTCAGGCCGTTAAACACATCTTCCGTACCGTCGTCCGCGAAGGACCGGATCATGAAGCCACGAGAGCACGGGTACATGCTACAGCAAGAGGAATCCGTCGAACGGGGCAGCGGCTCGAGGCACTGCGCGGGGATCCGGCACGCAGCGTTGGCTGTGCTCGCCTTCGGTGATCCGCATGTCGACTGCTCCGACCCCCCTGTCACGCGAAAAGCCTTGACGCCCACCTGAAAATGGATAAGATACTTAAAGAGGTATATCTCATATCTGTTGAGGTATTACAAGTCAGCCATACAACGACTCTGCCCAAGGAGGTGTGTGCCATGTCGTTCGGCAAGAACTTAGCACGGATCAGAAAAGAGAAGCACCTGACGCAGGAAGACCTGGTGAAGCGAAGCGGCGTGGCGATCTCGCAAATCCGGCGCTATGAGGCCGGCCACTCGTCCCCAACCTTAGACGTGCTGGTCAGGTTGGCCAAAGCCCTGGGGGTCTCCATCGATGAGCTGGCGTTCGACAAGGAGACAGGGATTGCCGCAAGCCGTCTCCTGGACCGTGAGCTCTTAGAGCAGTTCGAGCTGATCGCCGGTCTAGACGAGGCGGAACGGCAAGCGGTCAAGCGCATCCTGGAGGGGGTGATCGTGAAGCATCAGGTTGAGAAGATGATCCGGCCCAAGGCCGAGCAGTCCTGGTCGCAACGCTTCCGCGAGATCACGGACAAGCTGGCGAGGGGGGCCAGGGCCTACTCGCAGGAGGAGATCGACAAGGTCATCGATGAGGCCGTGACCGCCATCAGGGATAAAGCCCACGCGCGTGTGTAAGGCCGTCATCGATACCAGCGTCATGGTCAGCGTGGCCTTTGCGAAGGAGGGCTTGGCCAAAGAGCTCCGGGACACGATCGCCGACGGCGCCTTTATCCTGGTCACCTCCAAAGAAATCATCGCCGAGCTGTACCGCGTGCTCCACTCCCCTCGAATCTTGAAACAGTTCCATGCCTCGGACGAAGACGTCGACGAGTTCATCGGCCTGATTCTGGAAAAGGCGACCTTCACCACAGGCCGCTATACCGTGCACAAGGTCTCGGATGACCCTACCGACGACATGTTCCTTGCCTGTGCCATGGAAGCCGGCGCCGACTACATCGTCTCCAGAGACCCCCACCTGCGGACCCTCAAATACTTCCACGGCATCAACATCACCGACCTGAAAAGCTTCCTGGAAACGCTCCGCCGCCCCTGATGGGCCACGGGCCATACGCCCCAGGCAGTTGGGCGGGGTGAGGGCGGTGACGTTGCCGTTGAGATCGTAGCTCGTTTGGATCACGCGGCCGTCGGGGAGGGTCTGGGTGAGGGGCCGGCCGACGGCGTCGTAGGTGAAGCTTGTCGCACGTCCCACGGAGTCGGTGATGGATTGGAGATAGCTGCTGGCGTCGTAGGTCAGGGGCTGACCTCTTCGTGTTTGTACCGGCTAAATAGTTCCGGATTCAGCCCATCGAGGCTTCCTTCCATCCCAAGACTAAGTTCAAGCATAACGTCAAGACCACGCGACAGGTCCGGGTCTAATCGGACAAGGTATACAGAGTAGCGCTTGAAAAAAAGGGAAGGTGCCAGACTGCTGGTTTTGGTGCCGGGCCAATGATGGTCATAATTGTACCTATTGGCACCTCGCTTTGAAACGCTAACCAAGCCCTCTTGGGGCTCTGCCTTGGTCGCAAATATGCAAACGCCGTCTCTCTGCTGATTTGCCTGTTGTTAAGGCTTTCATATGCAGCAATCAAGTATACGGGTTTGACGATTTTGTATCGATTCCCAGGCTGCGGCCCTTCGCTTGCGTGGCTTCGGCCGAAGAATATGGCGCCAACCATAGCTAACAGGGAGAATGCGATGCTGGCTCGCGCGATACTCATTCGGTTGAGCTTCTTCATTTGCACAAAGCGGGTGGCGTCGGTTGCGGAAGAATTCCCAGACCTCTCAATACTTCTGTGCCTACCGCAACCGGATATACAGGGATCATTGATGGAATATTCGCTAGCCAATCTGGGATTCCGGATCGGGTAGCAGCATCCACAAAACTGTCATGCATTTCGCCAAACGTATAACCTGCCGGCACATCCTGTTCAATAAACTCACTGACTGGGCCCTCTGGCGGAACTATGGTGTGTAGACGCCCGACAACACCAGGTGTTTGCCAAGGTTGCCGAAACCAATAGAGGCCAAATGGGTCTGTCTCGTTCACTGGATCGTTCACGACATACCCGTACAGGTTCGTGTCGCCACCGCTAAAGCGGATCGGGTCTTTCGTCGTCCATCTCCCCGTCTCCGCATCATAATCCCGGGCACCAAAGCGCACCAGGCCGGTATCGGGATCGTACAGCCCGCCGGCGAAGCCGAAGGGCTGGAAGCCGGGGTGGGTGTCGGTGAGGACGTTACCAAACTCGTCGTAGGCCAGTTGCTGCGCGACGCTGCCGGTGGCGACATCGACGACGAGCCGCGGTGATCCCAAGTGATCAGAGACAATCCGGTAGGTCACGCCATTCTTAATCACGTAGTCGGGGACGTTGGCGCGGCTGCCGTAGACGAAGCGGCTGATAACTGCGCCGGTCCCATCAAGCTCGGCAACCGGGTTGAGCTGACTCTGATACAAGAAGCCTTGGGTCAGCGTCCCGTTGACCTTCTTGCCGATTCGGCGGTTCTGACCGTCCACGACGTACTCGATGGTGAACCCCGTGGGTCCAACGACGCTTGTAAGATTCCCCAACACGTCATATTGGTACATCGTAGTCTGGCCACTCGTCGTCGCGCTCTGCAGCTCGCCATTGGTTGAGTAGCCGTAGGTCGTCCCGCCGTACTGTGTCAGCCGATCCTGGCCGTCATAGGTGCCGCTCACGGTCTCGATGGGGGTGGTCAGATTCAGCCGGTTACCGTTGGGATCGTAGGTGTACGTTGATATCACCGACCCGTTTTTCGTAACCCCTTGCAGACGACCGGCAGGGTCGTACGCGTAGTCGAAGGTGTCCGTGCTGCCAGAGAGCGTCTCCACCTTCTGCGTGATCCGCCCGAGTTTATCACGGGTGTAGGTCGTGGCGAACACCGGGGAGCCACTGACGGTCGCGGTGTAGGTAGTCAGCTCGCCAAAACCGTTGTAGCTGCGGCTATCCGTTACCGGGCCGAGCGTGGTCCCCGAGATCAGCCCATTATCCGTCCGGCGCGTGATGGTCTCCGCTCCAGCGGTCGTCAGCAGCGAATCGGCGTCGTAGCCGAAACTGATCGGGTTGGCCCCGTTGACGCTTTGATTCGCCACCCGGAAGTCGGTGTTGTAGGTGCGGCTGACGCTGCCGGCGATGGGTCCGCTCCACGTCATGCCGGTAAGGAGCGAGCCGTCGTAGGTGTAGGCGAGGCTGATCCCGTCCGGAGCACTCACGCTGCTGATATTGCCGGTTGTGGCGTTGTAGCTGTCGGTCACCTGACCTCGAGAGAAGGCCGTGGTGCTCAGGCGGCCGGCGGTGTCGTAGGCCACGTCTACCGTCTGGCCGTCGGGACGTGTGACCTGCGTCAGTTGCCGGTCGGCGTTGTAGGTGTAGGTGGTGCTGAGCCCCTCACCCCCACCCTCTCCCCCTGTGAGGGGCGAGGGAGGATGGTAGGCGGATTCGAGATCCACGGGTGTGTAATCGAACTGATGCTGGGGGCGGCTGGGCGGGGTGAGGGCGGTGACGTTGCCGTTAGCATCGTAGGTGGTCTGGAGCACGCGGCCGTCGGGGAGGGTCTGGGTGAGGGGTCGGCCGACGGCGTCGTAGGCGAAGGTGGTGCTGCGCCCCAGCGGATCGGTGATGGATTGGAGATAGCTCTGGCTGTCGTAGGCAAAGGTCGTCGTGCGGGCATCCGGTCCGGTGCCGGTCGTGACCGCCGCCAGGCGGCCGACGGCATCGTAAGCCATATTGACCGGCGCGAGGCCTGGAGCCCGGCGGGATCGGTGTTGACCCGGCGCTCATCACCGGCTGCCTTCTTTGTCATCCCATAATCGGTCTACAAGAATACTCACATCCTTCCGGTTCTCATCGTATTTGTACCATCGGATTCGTGGGTCAAAAACATTTACCTGAGAAATATCTGTCCAAGGAGTTGGGGCAAGCTCTATGCCATAGTAATCACCTTGCTTCTGATCGTGCCTGTTAAAATATACCGTGGTTACGCACTTAAGACCCGACCACCAGAGCTCTATAGGACCGCATCGGATATCCCTTTTATCGCCTATACTAATAGGGTGTCCAAAGATAGAGAAGCTTGGTTTTTTGTAATAGACCTCCTCTTTCCGGTGCTTCACATTAGACTTACCAAAGTCACCCGTCTTATCACCTTGATAATAAGATTCGTATTCTGCATGCTGATCGTAATCAGTTTTTCCAGTCCAGCATTTAGTAAACTTAACTGCACCATAATTCCCGCTTTCCCGTATCAGCAAAATTGTGCCCAGAGGCATCCCGATTGAATTAGGCGCGATTAGCACTTCGTCGGCCTTAGACAGGCTTGGCTCATCGGCACTGATCATCATAATACCCTCTAGTAAAAACACAGCGATAGATATAGATGATAAAATAATCGGTTTGATCAATCTCATTTTCCACATCTACCATTTAGAATAGCACGGGTGTTTTGATACGCTTGGCCTATAACGCCTCCACCGAATATATCTCTAAAGAGATGCTGGACCGTGGACCAATTCCAGCCGAAAGCTTGCATGCTTTCCCCGGCATGAATCGGCAAGTCCTGGGCAGAATGAATCCTTCCGGAGAGCGGATTGCTTGGATCATTGATGTAAGCCTTTGCGGCGGCGATAGCTTCAGCAGGCGTTTGATAGCGGGTTCCCAAGTCACCGCCCATGGCATGAACTCTTGTTGAATCGGGATCATGGCTAAGCGCGCTCCGATCCTCGCTCATGACATTCCATGCCAACGATAGACTATCTTTTACGCCGTACCCTGAAGCTCGTGCGGCGAAATAGGTAATTCCAAAATGCAAATGGAAAGCGAACTGTCCGTTCGGGTCAACAAAGTTGACGGGATCGTTCAGGACGTAGCCGTAGAGGTTGGTATCGCCGCCTTTGAAGCGAATAGGATCTTTCGCCGTCCACCTGCCCGTCCCCGCGTCGTAGTCGCGGGCGCCGAATCTGACTAACCCTGTGTCGGGATCGTACAGGCCGCCGGCGAAGCCGAAGGGCTGGAAGCCCGGGTGGGTGTCGGTGAGGACATTGCCGAACTCGTCGTAGTCCAGT
Organism: Candidatus Methylomirabilota bacterium; assembly: GCA_003104975.1. Classification (NCBI taxonomy): domain Bacteria; phylum Methylomirabilota (SeqCode); species Candidatus Methylomirabilota bacterium. Next base: position 23,240 of record PQAM01000014.1, on the reverse strand, counting down.
TGCTGGGCAATGCTACCATCGGCGGTGTTGACGACTAACCGTGGGCTCCCGAGATGGTCACTGATGATGCGATACGTCACCCCACCCTTGATCATGTAGTCGGGGATGTTGCTACGGCTGCCGTACACGAAGCGGGACACCACATTCCCCGCACCATCAAGTTCCGCGACCGGGTTGAGCTGATTCTGATACAAGAAGCCTTGGGTCAGTGTTCCGTTGACTTTCTTGCCGATCCGGCGATTCTGGCCGTCGATCAGGTAGTCGATGGTGGACCCGGCAGGGCCTGCGACGCTGGTAAGATTCCCCAGTACATCATATTGATACGTGGTCACCTGGCCACCGGTCGTCGTCGATTGCAAGTCCCCGTTGGCCGAGTAGCTGTAGGTCGTGCTGCCGTACTGCGTCAGCCGATCTTGCGCGTCGTAACTCCCATTGACCGTGCCGCTGGGGGTGGTCAGGCTCAGTCGGTTGCCGTTGCCATCGTAGGTGTAGCTGGAGAGCACCGTCCCATTTTTCGTGACCTCTGTCAGACGACCGGCCTGGTCGTACGCGTAGTCGAACGTATCGGTGCTGCCGTAGATCGTCTCCACCTTCTGCGTGATCCGCCCCAGTCTATCACGAGTGTAGGTCGTCGCGAAGACGGGTGAACCGCTGACGGTGGCGGTGTAGGTGCTCAGTTCGCCGAAGGGGCTATAGCTCCTGGTATCAGTGACGCTCCCGAGCGTGGTACCCGTAATAAGGCCATGCTGTGCGTTGCGCGCAATGTTGAGGGCGCCAGCGGATGTGAGTAGCGAATCGTTGTCGTAGCCGAACGTCACCGCGTTCGCGCCGTTGAGACTCTGGGAGGTGATGCGGAAGTTATTGTCGTAGGTCTGCGAGACGCTCCCGACCACGGTCCCGCTCCAGGTCGTTTGCTTCAAGAGCGGCCCATCATAGACGTAGCTGAGCGTGCTGCCCGGCGCGGTAATCGAGCTGAGATTCCCAGTGGTCCCGCTGTAGGCATACTGGAGCGTGCCGGTTGGGGTGACGAGCGAGTTCAGGCGGCCGGCAGTGTCGTAGGCGAGCGACAGCGTTTGGCCATCCGGACGCGTCACCAGCGTCAGTTGCCGGTCGGCATTGTAGGTGTAGGTGGTGCTGACCCCCTCACCCCCACCCTCTCCCGCAAGGGGAGAGGGGGGATGGTAGGCGGATTCGAGATCCCCGGGCGTGTAGTCGAAGGCGTGGGCAGGGCGGCTCGGTGGGATCATGCTCGCCACGTTGCCGTTACTGTCATAGCTCGTTTGGAGCACGCGGCCGTCGGGGAGGGTCTGGGTCAGGGGATGCCCGACAGCGTCGTAAGTGAAGCTGGTGACGCGCCCCACGGAGTCGGTGATCGATTGGAGGTAGCTATTGGCATCGTAGGTCATGGTTGTGGTTCGGGCGTCGGCTTCGGTGCCGGTGGTGATGGTCGCCAAGCGGCCGAAGGGATCGTAGGTCATGGTCACTGGCGCGAGGCCGATGAGCTGTGTGGAGGTCGTCCGGCCCTGGGGGTCGATGATCCGGGTGCTGATGCGGCCTGCGGGGCTGGTGGTCGTGAAGGTCCGGGTGGCCGCGTCGAAGTGGGTGGTCGAGGTTCGGCCGTTGAGGACGAGGGTATCGTCCTGAGCGGTGAGGCTCAAGGAATTGTCGGGATTCGACAGGGTCGCGGTTCGGGTACTGGTGCTGGTCAAGGTCAGGCCACCTGGAGTGACAATTGTAAGCGATTTGGGCATGGGCGCCATCATCCCCCAGCGCGGGTCGCCGGTGTCGATTCGCGTCGAGATCGTCCCATCCGGGTTCGTCGTCTGCTCGGTGCCGTCGGTCTTGATCAGCACCATGCGCTGGAGCCCGGCGGGGTCGGTGTTGACTCGCCGCTCATCCCCGGTCGAGAGCTGCGCGATCTGGAAAGCAGAAGTGCGGCCGAGGGCACTGGTCACAGCCACGCTATACATATTGGTTGTCTCGGTCCGTGTCAGGGTGAGGAAGCCGCCGGCAGGGTCCTGATCCTTGAGCAGGCGGCCCAGGCTGTCGTAGATGAAGTGATGCACGTTCCCCTTGGGATCGGTGAGGGTGGTGAGCAGCCCGTCTGGGGAATAGGTGAGTTGGGTCGTGGCGCCCGATGGGTCGGTGACGCTACTCAAGAACCCGTTACTGTCCGGCGCGAGGGTCGTCTGCTGGCCGAATGGCGCGACAATGGCCGTAGGGTTGCCGCTGCCGTCTCGCTGGATGGTCGTCACGTTGCCGTCGCCGTCGGTGACCTGGGTGAGGCGGCCCTCGCTGTCGTAGGTGAAGGTATAGAGCGTGGCAACCGTAAGGGCGTGGAGTGTGCGCAGGTGGCGGCCATTCGCATTAAACTGGTACAGTTCACGGCCGTCTTCGGAGGGAACGACCAGATCCGAATCTGAAAATCCCGGTAGCGGCAGCCCCACCCGGCGGACGCGAAAGTTATAGGTGTCTGCGATATAGAAGCTACCGTCAGGAGCCACAGCGAGGCCGTAAGGAGAATAAAGGGTAGCCGCAGTGGCCGGGCCGCCATCGCCGCTGAAGCCATTAGTCCCCTTGCCGGCTATGGTGGTAATGATCCCGTCAAGTCCCACCCGGCGGACGCGATTGTAGTCAATGAGATAGACGCTACCGTCGGGGGCTACAGCGACGTCGTAAGTCCAATCAAGGTGAGCCTGGGTGGCCGGGCCGCCATCGCCGCGGTACCCAAACCACCCCGCACCGGCTACGGTGGTGATGATCCCATTGGGCCCCACCCGGCGGATGCGATAGTTGTCTGTGTCGGCAATATAGAGGCTACCGCCCGGAGCTACGGCAACTTTGCCACCCCGAAGGGTAGCCAGGGTGGCCGGGCCGCCGTCGCCACTGAAGCCCGCAAGCCCAGTTCCAGCCACGGTCGTAATGATCCCATCCGGTCCTACTCGGCGAATTCGATAGGAGTCACCGATATAGACACTACCGTCCGGGGCTACGACGACGCCGCCGACCGCACTAAAGGTAGCCTGGGTGGCCGGACCGCTATCGCCGCTAGAGCCCAACAAAGCTCCCGTTCCGGCCATGGTAGTGATTATTCCGTCGGGCCCCACCCGGCGGATGCGACGGTTGCCGCTGTCAGCAATATAGAGGCTACCATCCGAGGCCACGGCGACGCCGGAAGGCCAATACAGGGTAGCCTGGGTGGCCGGACCGCTATCGCCGCTAAAGCCCCAATATCCCGTACCAGCTACGGTCGTAATCATCCCATCCGGCCCCACCCGGCGAATGCGATGGTTACCCCCATCAGCGATGTAGAGGCTGCCGTCGGGAGCTACGGCGACGTCGTAAATCCAATTAAGACCAGCCTGGGTAGCCGGGCCACCATCGCCGCTGAAGCCGGCGCCTCCCGTTCCGGCCACAGTGGTAATCGTATGGTGAATACTGTTTGCGCTACGTTGGCTGCCATTCCCCAGATAGAGCACTTTGCCCAGAGGATCATACGCATGATGCGCGCTTAGCGTCCAGCCACCCAACCCCTGGCCACGGGCGTCCCATGGGCCGATCCTGACTGTGTCGGTCCGCCACAGCGTCACCTCGCGGCGTGCGCGGCTGCCGGTAATGGGAATCCCGTTCCCGTTAGAGCCGAATCGATCCGTCACCTGGTAGGCCTCGTCATACACGTATCCGATCCGCACCGTCGCCAAATATTGCCCCTGCACCGGTCGACCATAGGCATCTAGACCGTCCCAGGTAAAGGTCGTGCGCTGGTTCGGATTCGATGGGAAGCTTTGCGTGAAGAGCCGCCCGGCTACCAAAACCTCCAGATCGACTCGCTTCAGGCTGGCGGGGACGGAGGAGCCACTGAGGGTGATGTCCACGCTGTAAGCCGCGGTGCGGCCCGGCGCTCGGTCGCTCTTGTAATAGAGCGAAAACGGCGTCCCGGCCACGGGCAACGCCTCCCCGAGAGTCTGGTTCTGGCAGCCGACGATGGAGCCTTCACATTGGTTGGGCTTGTTGGGTTGGGGGTCCGGCGTGGGAGCCGGCCCTTGATGGGTTTCCGCGTCTTGTGGCGGCGAGGGAGGCCAGTTGCAGTCCCAGGTGGAGAGATGCGACACGGGCACACGCCACAGGCTGGTACCGACCGCATAACGTGAGGCCAGTTGCGCCCGTTCGGCATCGCTGATCCCCAGACCGTTGTCGGCGAGGCCGTCGCCATCGGTGTCCAGGTCGGCCAGACCGCCGGTGACGCTGAGGATCTTGATGATCCGACCGCTGTCGGACGCCACCCATACGCCCCAGCTGTTGTCGTAGTAGCCCGTCGGCACGGGAATGCCGACCGGGAAGTTCAGGAAGTTGTCCACGTAGAAGAAGACCGGCTGGTTGAAGAGGACGTCCTTGCCGCCGAGCTTGGCGATCGCCTCATCGGCGCCCAGTTCCACCGCGTAGGTGTAGGCGCTGGTGGGCGGCAGGGGGGCGGGCATCCGCTTGGGTCCGTCAGGTCCCACGGTGTACTCCGTCAGCCGCAGGGTGAGACTACTCACCGCCTGGGTGCTCCCGTCAGGGAGCAGGACCTGCGCCTGCGTCCCCTGCGGGATCAGCAGCGCGGCCTGCCGGGTGCCGTCGGCGTCGGTAACCACGCTGCCCTGCGCGACGTGTATGGGTATCGGGGCTGTCAGGTCTATCGTCGTGGCCTGCGAATTACGAGGGACCATCACGACCTCAGGCAGGATGGCGAAGTCCTGCCAGGGGACGTCGACGCCGCGCTGGGCGGGCAGAAATCCGCCGAGCGTGTACGTGACCGTCAGCAGCCCGCCGCCGTTGACGGCCAGGTCGAACCAACCATCGGCGCGGCTCTGGGTCTGGCCCAACTCCGGGTGATTGAGAATGCTGATCGTCACGCCGGGGAGCGGCGTTCCCAGGTCATTGAAGACCCGGCCGCGCAGGACCGCTGCCCGTATGGGGGTGATCGTCCCAGGGGCCACGCCGGTCTGGATCGGATTGGAGCCGGAGTACAAGAACGCGGTCCCGCTGCCGAGATCGGTGGTAGAGGTCTGCGATAGAGGCGGCGCCACGGTACTGGGATCGGGAGGCCCGACTGACGGGGTGATGGTGAGGCTCGCCTGGGCAGTCGCCGTGCCGTCCGAGACGGTGACGGTGGCGGTGAAGCTCCCGGCGGTCTGATAGGTGTGGCTTTCGCTCGCGCTGCCATTTGGTTTTGTCGTCCCGTCGCCGAAGTCCCAGGCGTAGGTTAGGGGATCGCCATCCGGATCGTTGGCGGTAGCGGTGAAGGTGACAGTGAGAGGCGGCGCACCGCCCGTCTGGTCCGCTGTCAACGTCACCGTTGGGGGGTGATTCACGGGGTTGACGGTCACGGTCACAGTGGCCGTGGCCGTCCCGCCGCGCCCGTCGGTAATGATGTAAGTGAAACTGTCGGTCTCGCTCCAGTTGGCTGGCGGAGTATAGGTGACGGTGACGCCGTTGATGGTGGCCGTCCCGCCGTTGGTTCCCTGCGTGACGGCCGTAATCGTGAGCGGATCGACGTCGGGATCGCTATCGTTACCCAGGACGGCGATGCCGACTACGGCGTTCTCGTCGGTGACGGCGGCATCATCCCCGGCCACGGGTGGCCGATTTGGCGGGGGCGTTGCGCTGATGGCGACGGTGTCAGGCAGGCTGTCCTCGAAGCCGTCGTTCACGATGAGCTGTCCGACGTAATCGCCGGGGAGGTCTGGCACGAAGGTCGGTTGCGCCGTCGTGAGATCGAGCAGGCTCACCGCGCTGTCGGTGGGAATCGTGGTCAACGACCACCGGTAGGTCAGAGGATCGCCATCCACGTCGGAGGAGTAACTGCCGTCGAGTTGGACGGTGTCGCCGACGGTCGCCTGCTGATCCGGGCCGGCGTCGGCCACCGGGCGAGAGTTATAGGTGTCGATCTGCACCGCGGCCGGCTTACTGTCAAGGGCGCCGTCGTTGACGATCAGTCCTGCGACGTAGCGACCCGGGAGGTCGGCTACGAAGGAGGGATGCGCTGTGGTCGCGTCCATCAAGGTGGCCTGGCTGCCGGCTGGCGTGGTGACGAAGGTCCAGGCGTAGGTCAGCGGATCACCGTCAATGTCGGAGGAGGCGGCGCCGTCGAGCTGGATGAGGCTGCCAATGTGGGCGGTCTGGTCGGGGCCGGCGTCGGCCACCGGGCGCGAGTTGAGCGTGCCGATCTGGACGGTGTCGGGCGCGCTGTCGGTGTAGCCGTCGTTGACGAGTAGCTGGACGACATAGGTCCCCGGGCGATCGATGAGGATCGTGGGGCGCACCGCTGTGGGATCGGACAGCGTCGTGGTGCTGCCTGCTGGGGCCGAGACGAACGTCCAGTGGAAGGTCAGCGGGTCGCCGTCGGCGTCGGAGGAGGCAGAGCCGTCGAACTGGACCGTGCCGGTGACGAAGACGGTCTGGTCGGGGCCGGCATTCGCGACGGGCGGGTGGTCGAGGACGGTGAAGGCGATGCTGCCGGATCGGCCGCCGGGGTTGGTGGCGGTCACGGTGGTAGGCCCGGGGTGAACACCCGTTGGCGCAAGGAAGGTGGCCGAGTGGCCGGTCGCCGAGAGGACCTGGGCTGCCAGGCCTCCGACGGTGATCTGGACGTTGTGGGCACCGAAGCCGTGGCCTTCGATCGTGACCTGATCGCCGACGTAGGCTGCCGATGGGGTGATCGTCCTGATGATGCCTTGAGCGGCCCAAAGCGGACCGAGAAACGCGGCCGTGCCGGCGATGAAGAGTGCCAGGAGCGCGGCTACGAGAAGCGCCGGCCTCCGGCAGGCTACACGGGTTGTCGCCTGCGCCGCCCGTCGAACCCTCCGGATCAGGATCATGACCGGTCCCTCCACAGGCTTCCGTGTGAAACGAACGCAGACGTTGCTACGGCACCAGACCAGACTCTATTCGACGCCGGACCATTCTTCCCGAGCTTTTTACATGCTCACTCCAAGCACGTCAAGTAAAAAATATGCACTAGTAGTGAATTAAGACTTATACTAGTTTGTTCGGATTAAAGATGAGGTATAGCGTTGAACGATGGGGGTAGTGGAAACAGGAGGTCGGGGTGGGGAAAAACTTTGGCGGCGCGGTCCCAGTAAAAGCAACGGTGCCCTTCCCGAACGAACCGGGAAGGGCACCTAAGGTTCAAATCAACGTATTGTCTTTGAAGACCGACCGGGCCTACTAGTGTAGTGAGTCTAACGTTTCTTTACTTATTCCGTTCGCCCTGAGCTTGTCGAAGGGCTCATGGTTCCAATGAGTTCCGTTCATGCTTCGACAGGCTCAGCACGAACGGAGTATAAAGCCATTTGTGACGCGCTACACTAGGCGCCGGGCGGAGGGGCCGCTGTGGGTTCGGCCGGCCTTGGCTTCGGCGTCTGCCCTTTGTCTCCACGCCGACCGCGACGCTTGGCCGGCGCCGCCGCGACCGCAATCGCGGCACCGACCTCTGCCAGCTCGATGGCCGCCAGTGGGGCGCCGTCCCCCATTCTGTACTCCAGCTTAGTCAGCCTCGTATAGCCGCCGTTCCGATCCTTATAGCGGCTCCCGATGGAGTCGAACAGCTTTTTCAAGACATCTTCATCCTGCACAACCTCGGCCGCCTGCCGACGCGCATGCAAATCGCCACGCTTGGCCAGCGTAATCACCTTATCCGCCAGCTTGCGCAACTCCTTGGCCTTCGCCTCAGTCGTCACGATCTTCTCGTAATGAAAGAGTGATGTCAGCAGATTGCGGAGGAGCATCTCGCGATGAGCCGTGGTGCGGCCGAGCTTCCTCCCAGCTTTCCTATGTCGCATAGTTACAGGCACTCCCGCCTGACCGTGTGAAATCAGGCCAGGCTCAGGCCCCCGTTAAGGCCTTCGAGGGTTTCTCCCCTCGTTTCCCAATAGACTCGCCAACAGGGAGGCCTTCCAGTTTCATTCCTAAGGTTAATCCCATACCGGCAAGGATCTCTTTGATCTCATTCAGCGACTTCCGACCGAAATTTTTGGTCTTCAACATCTCGGCCTCGCTCTTGACGACCAACTCATAGATATATCGAATCTCCGAGTGCTTCAAGCAATTGGCAGATCGCACCGAGAGCTCCAGCTCATCGACACTTCGATTCAGGTTGTCCAGAAGCTGCTTCTTGGCCTCGTCGATGACAATCCCCTCACCCTCCGGCTCCTCTTCAAAGTTGGTGAATATGCCAAGGTGATCCTTGAGGATCTTGGCGGCATAGGCGATCGCATCACGAGGCAGGATACTGCCGTCGGTCCAGACTTCCATAGTCAGTTTGTTGTAGTCGGTGATCTGGCCGACACGGGTGTCTTCAACGAGGAAATTGACCTTCCGGATCGGGGAAAAGATAGAGTCTATCGCGATGACATCAACCGGTTGGCCCTCCCGCTTGTTACGCTCGGCCGGAGCATAGCCTCGGCCATGGCGTACCTCCAGCTCCAACTCAAGTTTGCCATCCTGCTCCAAGGTTGCAATGTGCCGATCAGGATTCAAGATCTCGACGTCGGGATCCGGTGTGATATGTTCGGCTCGAATTTCGCCCTCTGAAAACGCCTTCAGGTGCAGGGTCTTCGGCTGGTCCACGTGAAGCCGGAATCGTAGACCCTTGAGGTTCAGGATGATATCGGTCACATCCTCCTTCACCCCTGGAATGGTCGAAAACTCGTGCAGCGCCCCGGCGATTCGAACGGTCGTGACCGCAGCCCCCTCAATGGCAGAGAGGAGAATACGCCGAAGCGCGTTCCCAATGGTCAATCCAAACCCACGCTCGAAGGGTTCCGCATAAAACTTGCCGTATGTGCTCGTCAGAGACTCCAGCTCGCAGTCCAGCCGCTTGGGCTTCTGGATGCTTTTAAACTTCTGGATCATCAAAACCTCCCACGCCCACCATTATTTGGAGTACAGCGCGACGATCAACTGTTCCTCCACGGGGATAGCGATCTCCTCCCGGGATGGCATCGATCGGACAGTCCCTTTCATGTTCGTCGCATCAAGCTCCAGCCAACTCGGCAACCCACGCCGCTTGGCCCCTTCAAGAGCCGCCTGAATGGCCGACATTTCGCGACTCTTGGGACGGACCTCGATGATGTCACCCGGACGCACCCGGTAGGACGCAATGTCCGTTTTTCGCCCATTGACGATGATGTGACCGTGAGTGATCAATAGCCGCGCCTGTGCGCGGGATGCGGCAAATCCAAGACGATGAACCACACTATCCAGTCGCTGCTCCAGAATCCTGACGAGGTTTTCACCGGTAATCCCACTCTGTCGCTCGGCCAGACGGAAATATTTCCGGAACTGGGTTTCCAGGACGCCATAGATTCGGCGCATCTTCTGCTTTTCGCGGAGTTGCCGGCAGTAGTCGGACACCTTGGTCCGTCGCTGGCCATGCATACCGGGAGCGTAGTTACGCTTCTCGATCGCGCAGTTGGCGGAGAAACATCGATCCCCCTTCAAAAACAGCTTCATCCCCTCGCGTCTACAGAGCTTACACACGGGATCCCGATATCTAGCCACGAACATCTCCCTCCAGAATGACCGGATGATAGTGATATATCGATGCGGACAGGGGCGTCATACACGTCTCCGTTTCGACGGTCTGCAACCGTTGTGCGGAATCGGCGTGACGTCCTTAATGGCGACAATCTCCATACCCGCGGCCTGCAAGGCTCGAATGGCTGCCTCTCGACCCGCACCCGGACCCTTCACATAGACCTTGACCTCTTTCATACCATGGCCCATCGCCTTCTGGGCGGCGCTGTCCGCAGCCCTCTGTGCGGCAAATGGCGTACTCTTGCGCGATCCCTTGAACCCCACCGAACCGGCGCTTGCCCAAGCCACGACGTTGCCCGTCACATCGGTGATGGTGACGATGGTATTGTTGAACGTCGCCTGGACGCACGCAATCCCGTGCGCGATATTCTTGGTCTCTCTCCTGCCCCCCGATCGTCCTGCCGAACGTCTCGGTTTTGCCTCTTCCGCCATTCTTCCTCCAGTCGCTGAGTGATCGGGAATCAGCCGGCCACCCGACCTGACTATGTTTTCTTACTCTTCGCGCCGACCGTCCGACGAGGACCCTTGCGGGTCCGGGCGTTGGTACTGGTTCGCTGGCCGCGAACCGGGAGACCCCGCCGGTGCCTGAGGCCGCGGTACGCGCCGATATCCATGAGCCGCTTGATATTCATGGAGACCTCGCGCCTCAGGTCTCCTTCCACCCTATAGTTGCCCTCAATGGTTCGCCGCAGCTTCGTAATCTCTTCCTCGGTCAGATCCTTGACGCGAACATCCGGGCTCACCCCTGAGTCCCGCAAGATCTTGTAGGAAGCCGAGCGGCCTATACCATAGATATAGGTCAGCGCAACCTCGAGTCGTTTTTCTCTCGGAAGGTCTACCCCGGCGATACGTGCCATACGTGTCCTCAACAACAGCTTTCAGCTGACAGCTCACAGCGAAAGGCTGCCCGAAAACCAGCTATCCTTGTCGTTGTTTGTGCCGCGGATTTTCACACACAACCCGTAGCACCCTCTTACGTCGGACGATCTTGCACTTCTCACAGATCGGTTTGACTGATGCTCGAACCTTCATCGCGCCCCGCCTCCCACCCTCCGCTCACACCTTACTTATAGCGGTAAATGATCCGCCCTCGAGTCAGGTCGTATGGAGAGAGCTCCACGATAACCTTGTCTCCCGGCAGTATTCGAATAAAATGCATGCGCATCTTACCGGAGATATGCGCCAACACCTTGTGTCCCGTTTCCAGCTCTACCCGAAACATCGCATTCGGCAAAGGCTCGATAACGGTCCCCTCAACCTCAATCGCCTCTTCCTTCGGCATCAGCGACCCGCACCTTCAACGGCCTCGTATTCGGCGAAGTCGGTCAACACCTGCGCGCCAGCCTCGGTGAGCGCAACAGTATGCTCGAAATGGGCCGACAGCGACCGGTCGCATGTGATGGCCGTCCAGTGATCATCAAGGATCATCACATCCGAGGTCCCGACATTCGCCATCGGCTCAATGGCAAGCACCAACCCGGGTTTCAGGACAGGGCCTTGGGCCGGCGGTCCGAAGTTCGGGATCTGCGGTTCCTCGTGTAGCGACCGGCCGATCCCGTGACCAACAAACAGGCGAACAACCGAAAAGCCCTGGGCCTCGAGCGTAGACTGTACGGTATGCGAGATATCCGAGAGGTGATTGCCGGACCGTACGACCGCCGTCGCCCTCGTCAGCGCGCCTCGAGTTGCCGCGATCAAACGCTCGGCCTCTGCGGATACCCGTCCCACAGGAACCGTCACGGCAGCATCCCCGTAATACCCATCAACGACCACTCCCAGATCCAGGCTTATAATATCACCCTCCTTCAGCCGCCTCGCCGACGGGAACGCGTGCACCACCTGCTCATTGACGGACGCGCAGAGCGTATAGGGATAGCCGCGATAGCCCTTAAACGCCGGCTTTCCCCCTCGCCTCAGGATATACGCCTCTGCAAACCGATCCAACTCGAGGGTCGTCAGTCCCGGCTCTATCAGTGCCGTCAGCCTGCTCAACGTTTCGGCGACGATCCGACTGCTCTTCCGCATCAGATCGATTTCCCACGGGGCCTTCAGGATCATCATCGCCGTACTACCGAATCCCCAGGACCTGATCGATGCGCTGAGCGATCTCCTCAATCGTCCCATGACCGTCGATGCGTCTCAGTAGCCCTAACTTCTCGTAATAGGCAATCAGCGGCTCGGTCTGCTCCCGGTGGACCCTGAGTCGATGACGGATCGTATCCTCCCTGTCGTCGTCCCGTTGAAAGAGCGGCCCCCCACAATGGTCGCACAACCCGGACCGCACCGGCGGCCGTGTATCAACGTGGAACATCGACCCACAGGTCCGACAAATTCGACGGCCGGCAAGCCGTCTGACCAAGTCATCCTCGGATACCTCCATGCTGATGACCCAATCGAGCGGCGCGCGCAGCAGCGCAAGAACCTCTGACAGCGCCTCAGCCTGTCGCAGCGTTCTGGGAAACCCATCCAGGATGTAACCGCTCGCGCAATCCCGCCTCTTCAACCGCTCTTCGATGATCCCGATGACGATACCGTCAGGGACGAGCGCTCCCCGCGCCATAATCGACTTCGCCGTCCGGCCCAATTCTGAGCCATCATCAACGGCTTGCCGCAGGAGATCGCCGGCAGAGACGTGCACGGCGTCACACTTGGCCGTCAGCAGCCTGGCTTGTGTCCCCTTGCCAGCGCCCGGCGGTCCCAGGAGGACAAGCCGCATGGCCGACTACCCCAGCCTGCCCTTAATTCGAGTCTTCTTGAGAAATCCCTCATAGTTTCGCATGAGCAGGTGCGACTCCACCTGCTGTACGGTATCCAGTGCAACACCAACGACGATCAAGAGGGAGGTGCCGCCAAAGAAGAAGGGGACGTTCATCGTTGTAATCAACAGTTCCGGAAGAATGGAGATGAGCGTCAGATAGATGGCCCCCACCAGCGTGATCCTATCCAGCACCTTTTCGATAAATTCCGCTGTCCTAGCACCCGGACGGATCCCAGGGATAAATCCCCCATACTTTCTCATATTATCAGCAACGTCGGTGGGATTAAAGACAATCGCCGTATAAAAATAGGTAAAGAAGATAATGGCAACCGCATACAGCACGGTGTAGAGGATGGTCGCCGGGGAAAGCGCCCGGGCGATCGCCTGCATCCAGGGATGATTGAAAAATTGGGCGATGGTCGCGGGAAATACGATGATGGAGGCCGCAAAGATCACCGGGATGACCCCGGCCGTGTTGATCCGTAGCGGGATATGCGTGCTCTGACCCCCGTAGATTCGACGGCCGACCACCCGTTTGGCATACTGTACAGCAATCGGCCTCTGGCCGAGGGTCATGATAATGACGCCGGCCACCACGAGCACCATCACGATCAGCACAAGCAGCAACGATACGACATTCAGCTCGCCCGTCGTCAGCAGCCGCCAGGTGTTCACAATCGCCTCGGGAACCCGGACGATGATGCCGGCAAAGATGAGAAGTGAGATTCCGTTGCCGATCCCCCGCTCGGTGATCTGCTCGCCCAGCCACATGAGGAAGATCGCGCCGGTAGTCAGCGTGATCGTGGTCAACAGGCGAAAGCCGATCCCGGGATTCATCACGATCTGCTCGCCGATCGGACTTTGCATACTTTCAAGACCGATGGCGATCCCCATCGCCTGAATCGCCGCCAGCAAGACAGTGCCGTAGCGCGTATATTGAGAGATCTTCTTTCGCCCCTGCTCCCCCTCTTTGCTCAGCTTCTCCAACGGAGGAAAGACCACGGCAAGGAGCTGGAGGATGATCGACGAGCTGATATACGGCATGATGCCCAGCGCAAGGATGCTGAGTCGCCGCAGCGCACCGCCGGAGAAGAGGTCGAAGAAGCCGAGGAGCGTTCCGCCGGCCTGCTGAAAAAATGACGACAACGCGTGCGCATCGATGCCGGGCGTCGGAATGTGGGATCCGATCCGGTATGCAATCAGCGCGAGGGCGGTGAAGATGATTCGCTTCTTGAGCTCGGGAACTCTGAAGATATTGCCGACGCCATCCATCAGGCGATGACCTCGACCTTTCCACCGCTGGCGACGATCTTCTCGATCGATCGCTTGGAGAACTTATGGGCGGCAACGCTAAGAGGTTTGCTGAGTGTCCCTTCGGCCAGCACCTTGAGCCCCGCCCCCAGATCCTTGATCAGCCGTCTCTCTTGCAACAGCCCGGGGGTCACGTGTGTTCCGGCCTCAAAGCGCTCGAGATCTTTCACGTTCACGGTCGCGTAGACCTTCTTAAATCGATTGGTAAAACCCCGCTTTGGGACACGGCGATGCAGCGGGAGCTGCCCGCCTTCGAACCATGGGTGGATATGAGCGCCAGATCGCGCCTTCTGCCCCTTTTCACCCCTACCGGATGTCTTGCCGTGGCCGGAGCCGGTTCCACGGCCGACACGCTTTCGGCGTCTGGTCGCCCCCGCCGGCGGCTTTAACTCGTGCAGCCTCATCCCCTCTCCTCGCTTTCAACCTGCTGCACATCCACTAGGTGGACCACCTTCCTGATCATCCCCCGAATGATCGGGGTGTCGGCGCGAACCACAGACTGATTGATTCGACGCAACCCCAGCCCGCTCAGCACCCGACCCTGGTGCGCCGGGTGGCCGATCTTGCTTTTCCGCAGGATAATTCGCAAACCTTTATCCATCCTATGCCCCTTGGGCAGCCAGCCCTTCCTGACGTATGCCTCGCGTACGCACGACGTCTTCAGGCGCGCGAAGCGACTGAAGCCCCCTCAATGTCGCCTTCACGACGTTGTGAGGGTTATCGGATCCCAGTGATTTCGACAGGACATCACGAACGCCGGCGGCCTCCAACACGGCACGAGCCGCTCTGCCCGCGACAACCCCGGTGCCTTGCGAGGCCGGCCTCAGCATAACCCGACTCGACCCGAACCGTCCCACGACCTCGTGAGGAATGCTCGTCTGCATCAGCGCGATACCGACCAAATCCTTCTTCGCTGCCTCGATCCCCTTTCGAATCGCCTCCGGCACCTCGTGCGCTTTGCCCAGTCCGATGCCGACGTGTCCGCTCTGATCGCCCACCACGACAAGGGCGCTGAAGGTGAACCGTCGTCCCCCTTTAACCACCTTCGCGACCCGGTTAATGTGGACGATACGCTCGGCCAGGTTCAGCGAGTCAGCTTTAATCGGCTTCAACTCTTCTCCTTCTCTCTTCCAGTGTGCAGTTAGTTTTTAGTTTTCAGGCACTCACCACTCAAAACTAAAAACTCTATCAGATCTTCACGCCCTTGTCCCCAAGGCCGTCGGCCAATGCCTTCACGCGGCCGTGAAATTTAAATCCGCCACGATCGAATACGACCCGTGAGATGTGCGCCGCAAGCGCCTTGCTCCCCAGGAGCTCGCCGACCAACCGGGCGACAGCCGTCTTATTCCCCACGCGACCCTTTTCTCGAATCTCCTTCGAGAGGGTGGAGGCGGCGGCGAGCGTCTTGCCCTGCTCGTCGTCAACGATCTGGGCATAAATATGACGAGCGCTCCTGAACACGCAGAGTCGCGGACAGGCGGCGCTGCCGACAACGCGCTTCCTGATTCGGCGATGACGACGCAACCGACGTTGCTGTTTGGCTTCGTGACTGATCAACTCAACCCCTCCCACAAACGCGGGCGATCATCTATGCGCCGGCCTTTCCGGCCTTACGACGAATGCGCTCGCCCGCGTACTTGACCCCCTTGCCCTTATACGGTTCAGGCGGCCTGAGACTCCGAAGCTTGGCGGCAACCGCACCGACCTGTTGTTTATCCGATCCGGAGATCGTCACGAGATTCTGGCCCTCCACCGATACATTGATCCCCTCAGGCAGAGGATAGATGAGCGGATGCGAATACCCCAGCGTCAGAGAAAGGTTTCGTCCCTGGACCGAGGCCCGATAGCCGACCCCAACCATCTCCAGTTTCTTTTCGAATCCCTTCGTCACGCCCTCGATCATATTGGCGATCAGCGTCCGGGTCAGACCGTGAAGCGACCGATGCAGTTTATTGTCCGAGGGTCGCACACAGTGAAGCTGGTTATCCTCCACCCTCACTCCCATCGAGGGGTGGAGACGCATCGACAACTTCCCCTTCGGTCCCTGGACCGCAATATGACCCCCTGCAATCTCTACCTTCACCTGATCCGATAACGGGATCGGCTTCTTTCCGATTCGTGACATACCCTATCCGTTTCCTTTAGAATCACGCGCGGCGCGGGCTCTGGTCGTTCCGCGGCGCCCCGTCACCAGACCGGCCGACGACCTCGCATTTACCACGCGTAACAGAGGACCTCGCCGCCCACACCACGTTCTCTGGCTGAACGTCCTGTCATGATTCCCTGCGAGGTCGACAGGATGGCCACGCCCAGACCGTTCATGACCCGCGGCAGCCGCCTCGAGGTCGCATACACTCGTAGCCCCGGTCGGCTCACCCGCTGAAGCCCGCTGAGGATCCGCTGGTCGCCGGCACCATATCGAAGGTCAATCCGAAGTACTCGATGACCGTCGATGTCGAGGACCTTAACGTTCTTAATGTACCCCTCTGCCCGCAGGACCTTGGCAATCTCAACCTTGACCCTGGAGATGGGGATATGAACCTTGTCATGGGCGGCTGCATTGGCGTTCCTCAGCCTGGTCAGCATGTCAGCGATGGGATCGGTCATCATAATCGAGTAGCTCCACCTTCTCCGTTGAACGTTTGATGTCTCTTTCAGAAATGCTTACGCCCTGTCTCGAGCGCGCGTACGCACCTACCAACTGGCCTTAATGACGCCGGGGACCTCACCTCTGAGCGCCAGATCTCGAAAACAGATTCGGCACATCTCGAACTTCCTGAGGTAGCCGCGCGGTCGCCCACAGATACGACAACGGTGATACCGGCGCACCTTGAATTTCGGTTCACGCTGACTTTTTACGATCAGCGACGTCTTCGCCATATTCGGCTCCCAAGCTGTCAGCCGTCAGCCCTCAGCTTGCTGCTGAACACTGATTGCTGAGTGCTGTTCTGTATTAACTCTTCTGAAAGGGAAATCCCAAATGCTCCAAGAGCGCACGCGCCTGTTCGTCGGTCTTGGCCGACGTCTCGATGGCGATATCCATACCCCGGACGGCCTCGACCTTGTCGTACTGGATCTCGGGAAAGATGAGCTGCTCTTTGACCCCAAGATTATAATTACCGCGACCGTCGAACGACTTGGCGGGAACACCGCGGAAGTCCCGAATTCGCGGAAGCGCGACATTGACGAATCGATCGAGAAACTCATACATCCGATCCCCGCGCAGCGTCACCTTACAGCCGATAGGAACCCCGGTCCGCAGTTTGAACCCGGCCTCTGATTTTTTGGCGCGTGTGACAACCGGCTTTTGCCCGGTAACAGCCGAGAGCTCCTCAACGGCGGCGTCGATCACCTTGACATTGGCCACGGCCTCCCCGAGTCCCATATTGATGACGACCTTCGACGGGCGGGGCACCTGCCAGATGTTCTGCAGCCGGAATTGCTTCATCAGGGCGGGTGCAATCACCGCATGATAGCGTTCGCGGAGTCGCGGCATCGCACGAGGCTCGGTCCGGGATTCCGTCGCGCCCGATTTCGCTGTCCTCTTCGTTTTCGCCCCTTGCGTCATTATCCTTCCCCTACTCGATGCCTTCGCCGCACTTCTTGCACACCCGCACCTTTCGACCATCAGCGAGTCGGCTGAAACCGACGCGCACGGCACGATCACACTTGTTGCACACCAGCATCAGATTCGACGCGTGAATAGGATTCTCTCGCTCGAGGATCCCTCCCTGCTTGGAGCCATGTCCCGGCTTGGTGTGGCGCTTCACCATATTGACTTTCTCCACGACAGCCCGCATGGTCTTGGGAATCACCCTCACGACCTTGCCCTGCTTGCCCTTGTCTTTTCCGGCAATCACGGCGACCAGATCGTTTTTCTTGATCGGAAGCCCCTGTCCCACCGCCATCATACCCTCACAGACCGAGCTGACCATCGTCAGCCGTTAGCTATCCCCTATCAGACCACCTCTGGCGCCAGGGAGATAATCTTCATAAACCGCGCTTCACGCAGCTCCCTGGCCACCGGCCCGAAAATTCGCGTCCCGACCGGGTTATTCTGTTCGTTGAGGAGCACCGCAGCGTTCCGATCAAATTTGATGTATGAGCCGTCCGGACGTCGCAGCTCTTTCGACGTCCTGACCACCACCGCCTTCACGACATCGCCTTTCTTCACCGACCCTTCCGGGATCGCCTCCTTGACATTCGCGACGATCACATCGCCCAGACGGGCATACCGCTTTCCGGATCCTCCCAGCACCTTGATCAGAGAGATCCGCTTGGCGCCGGAATTATCGGCCACCTCCATAATTGTCCGTAAGCCGATCACGATTCTTCACCTATCACGCTTCGATCAGGGGTTAGAGGTTAGGGGGTGGTTGCTCAGAGAGCTGCCTTTTCCAGGATTTCTGTGACGCGCCAATGCTTCTCTTTGCTCAGAGGGCGCGTCTCCATGATGGCAACCCTGTCGCCTACCCCGCACCGATTGTCCTCGTCGTGGGCCTTGAACCTGGTCCGGCAACGGACCATCTTGCCGTAGGCCCCGTGACGCACAAGGCGCTCGACCATAATGACGACCGTCTTGTGCATCTTATTGCTGACCACGACCCCAACCAGGGCTTTCCGACGACCCCGCTTTTTTTGTTCGGTCATGGCGTTCGCTCCACCGCTGCTGCTGCCTGTTTGCGCATGGACTCTCCCCGCACCGTCTCCCCGACGGCGATCTCCCGACGCAGTTGACGGATACGGGCCGGGTTTTCGAGCGGCGTGACCGCCGCGCGCAGCTTTAACTTCAACAGTTCATCCCTGATCTCGCGGAGCTTGTGTTCCAACTCCACCGCGCTCAGTCCACGGAACTCCTTCGCATCCATCCTCGCCCTCAACTCACCGCCATCGTCCGCGATACGAACCGCGTGGCAATGGGCAGTTTATGTGCGGCCAGACGCATAGCCTCCTTGGCGGTGCTCTCCGTCACCCCTTCCATCTCACAGAGGACGCGACCGGGCTTGACCACTGCGACCCAGCCTTCCGGTGCTCCCTTTCCCTTACCCATCCGCGTCTCGGCGGGCTTCTTTGTAATGGGTTTATCGGGAAAGATCCGGATCCACACCTTGCCGCCCCTCTTGATATGGCGCGTAATGGCCCGACGGGCGGCCTCAATCTGGCGATTGGTGATCCACGCCGCCTCAAGCGCCTTCAGGCCGTATTCACCGAACGCCAACGTCGACCCGGCGATGGCGATTCCTGATCGCCTGCCGCGGTGTTGCTTTCGAAATTTGACGCGCTTTGGTAGTAACATGCCCGTTTCCTAGCCCTGCGCGGGGTTCGGCCCGCGGGGCCGCCGCGAAGGCGCTTGCGGCATCTCCCGTTCCTGTTTGGCCGCCAGCGTCTCCGGCACCGCCTCGCCATGGTAGACCCAGCACTTGACCCCGATCAGTCCGTACGTCGTTTTGGCCTGCGTAAAACCGTAGTCGATGTCGGCTCGCAACGTATTGAGCGGCATCCGCCCCTCACGATACCATTCCCGGCGGGCAATCTCCGCCCCGGCAAGCCGGCCGGCGCAGGCGATCTGCACACCCTGGGCCCCGAGCCGCATCGACGATTGGACGGTTTTCTTCATCGCCCGCCTGAAGGCCACTCGTCGCATCAGTTGCGACGCAATCTGCTCGGCGATCAATTGCGCGTCGAGTTCCGCCCTTCGTACCTCGACGATATCCAATTGGATCGGCTTCTTGGTCATGCCCGCCAGTGCGGCCTTCAGCTTATCAACCTCGGATCCCTTTTTCCCGATGATGATCCCGGGGCGCGCGGTGTGGATGACCACTCGAATCTGATCGGCCTTGCGCTCGATGTCGATTCCCGACACCCCGGCATGATAAACCCGCTCCTTGATGAAGCGACGGAATTTCAGATCTTCATGCAAGGCGTCCGCATAGCCCTTCATGGCAAACCACCTGGACCTCCAGGGTTTAATGAGGCCAAGCCGAAATCCTACAGGGTGTACCTTCTGTCCCATCACACCTCCGCCACGTCGTTATTCACCGAACCTCGCAGAGAGCCGCCTATCCGGCATCTCCAGCGCCCGCTCGGTCACAGGGCAGCCTCTTTCTCCTTCAGCACGATCGTAATGTGACTGCTCCGCTTCTTGATCGGGTTCGCCCGTCCCATAGCACGAGGCCGGAATCGCTTGATGGTCGGGCCCTGATCGACAAAGGCCTCCTTTACGTACAGGCGATCAATATTCTTCGCTCCGTGATTATGCTGGGCATTGGCCAGGGCCGATTTGAGAATCTTCTCGATCGCCCTGGCGGCATACTTTTTCGTGTACCGCATCGTATCGAGAGCCTGACTGATACCGCGACCGCGAATCAGGTCTACGACAAGCCTCGCCTTGCGGGGCGGGATTCCTATGAAGCGGCCGACTGCGCGACATTCCATGATCGGGACGATCCTCTTTTATTTGAGTGCACTGGAGCGCGCGGTGTGCGCCCCATGCCCACGGAAGGTTCGGGTTGGAGAAAACTCGCCCAGCTTATGTCCAACCATATTCTCACTGATATAGATCGGGATAAACTTCTTGCCGTTATGAATCGCCAGCGTATGGCCGACAAACTCAGGCAGAATAACGGAGCGCCGGGACCAGGACTTGATGATCTTCTTCTCCCTGCCCTCATTCATCGCCTCGATCTTCCGGAGCAGCTTCGGGTCGACGTACGCACCCTTCTTTAATGAACGCGGCACACTAACCTCCGTTCAGTAGAGCGAATGACACCTTCCCCCTGACGCCTCATACGCGTTCCTACTTTCGGCGTTTTACAATGAAGCGATCCGAGGGTTTCCCCTTCTTTCTGGTTTTTCGCTCTAATTTTCCCCAGGGACTACAGGGATGGCGACCTCCGGACGACTTGCCCTCGCCGCCGCCCAGCGGGTGATCATGAGGGTTCATCGCGACACCGCGAACGGCCGGCCTGATTCCAAGCCAACGCGACCGCCCGGCCTTTCCCAACGATACATTTTCGTAGTCCAGGTTCCCGACCTGGCCGATGACGGCCATGCAATCCAACCGAATTCGTCTCAACTCACCGGACGGCAGCTTCACCAGGCCGTAGTCGCCCTCCTTGGCCAGAAACTGGACGCCCGATCCGGCGCTACGCGCCAGTTGAGCCCCCTTGCCGGGCTTCAGTTCGAGATTATGAAGCGTCAGCCCGACCGGAATGACGCGCAAGGGTAGGGCGTTACCGACCTTGATCTCGGCGTCCGGACCGGACATCACGCGCTCGCCGACCTGAAGTCCGACCGGCCCGACGATATATCGCTTCTCTCCATCGGCATAGTGAAGAAGGGCGATACGCGCCGATCGGTTCGGATCGTACTCAATCGACGCCACCGTAGCCGGAATCCCGAGTTTATTGCGCTTAAAGTCGATCAGTCGATATTGTCGTTTGTGGCCGCCTCCGCGATGCCGCACTGTGAGGCGGCCGGCGCTGTTCCGACCTCCGCTTTTTCTCAGCGGTCGGAGCAGCGCCTTCTCCGGAAGGGCTTTCGTAACGTCGGCATACTCCAGAACCGTCTGGAAGCGCCGGCCTGCTGATGTCGGATTATACGCACGAATCGGCATTTATGCCCCCTCAAAGAACTCGATGGTTTGCCCTTCTTTCAGGGACGCCACCGCCTTTTTCCAGTCGGAGGTGCGGCCGACAAAACGGCCTAGTCGCTTTCGCTTCCCTTTGACGGACAGCGTTCGTACATGCAGCACCGTAACCCGAAACAGCGATTCGATCGCACGTTTAATCTCGATCTTATTGGCGTCTCGGGCTACTTCGAACAGGTACTGGTTCGTCCGGTCCCGTAAATCCGTCCCCTTCTCGGTAATGAGCGGACGGCGAATGATCTGGTAGACCTCTTTCATGGCCTCCACGCCTCTTCGACTGCACTGAGCGCGCCTCTGGTCATCACGAGGGTATCATGTCTCAGGATGTCGTATACGTTCAGCCCATCCAGCGATAACAGGGTCAGACCAGGAAGATTCCGGCAGGACTTGGCGGTCGCCTCTTCTCGCTGAACCTGTTCGGTCACGATCAGTGCGCGACCCTGGACTCCTAATCGCTCCAGGAGCGCCTTAAAGGCCTTGGTGCTTGGTTCTTCCAGTAACAGGCTATCAACGACCACAAACTGCCCGGCGCGAACCTTCTCAGAGAGCGCAGCCCGAAGGGCGGCCGCCCGTACCTGACGCGGTACGACGTACCCGTAACTCCGCGGATGCGGACCGAATACCGTTCCGCCACCCCGCCACACCGGCGAGCGTCGGGTTCCCGATCGTGCCCGTCCGGTCCCCTTTTGCTTCCACGGTTTCTTGCCGCCACCGCGAACGTCCGACCGTGTACGAGTGGAAGCCGTTCCCTGACGACGGTTTGCGAGTTGCATCTTGACGACGTTATGCACGAGATGTGCGGCGATGGGCGCACCGAACACGGCCTCACCCAAAGCCATCTCTGTCTTGACGCCGTTCGCGTCTACTGCCTGGACTATCACCGACATCGCCTTAGCCTCGCTTGTAGATCGTTACCAGACCGCCAGCCGGTCCGGGTATCGCACCCTTCACCAGTACCAGGTTTTGTTCAGGCAGGACCTTGACAACCCTGAGTCCCCTGACGCTGGCCGTATCCGTACCCATTCGTCCGGGCATATGGTGTCCCTTGAAAACCCTTGACGGGAACGATGATGCGCCGATCGACCCGGGGGCTCGGTGGAACATTGAGCCGTGTGTCTCCGGACCGCCGAGATAACCCCACCGTTTGACCCCACCCTGAAAACCCTTGCCCTTCGTTACACCGGTAACCTGGACCTCTTCTCCAGGCTCGAAGAGCTCGACCGTCAGCACCTGGCCGACGGTATATGTCGAACTATCGCGAGCCTCAAGTCGGAACTCCCGCAAGTGCTTCTGAGGAGCTACCTTGGCCTTTTCAAAGTGCCCCTTCATCGGCTTCGTCACCGCCCTGGTCTTCCGCTCAGCGCGGTAGCCGATCTGAATCGCCTCGTAGCCGTCGGCCCCCGTCGTCCGCCTCTGAACGATTGGGCATGGTCCCGCCTCGATGACCGTCACGGGAACCGCGTTTCCGGCATCGTCAAACAGGTGAGTCATGCCCACCTTTTTACCAAGTAATCCGATACTCATCGTCATTGACCCTGAGCTCTTAGCTGTCAGCTATCAACAGTAAGCTGAAAGCTCATAGCTGATGGCTGTTTTTAGAGCTTAATCTCCACGTCGACCCCGGCCGGCAGGTCCAGTCGCATCAAGGCGTCGACGGTCTGAGGCTGCGCATCCAGTATGTCCATCAGTCGAAGATGGGTCCGGATCTCAAACTGTTCCCGCGACTTCTTGTCGATGTGCGGCGAACGCAGCACGGTAAAACGACTGATCTTCGTCGGCAGAGGAATCGGCCCGGATACCCGGGCGCCCGTTCGTTGGGCAGTATTCACAATCTCCTTGGCCGACTGATCCAGAATGCGATGATCGTAGGCCTTCAACCTGATTCGTATTCGCTGATTTTCCATAAGTCCAGTTTTCAACCCCCTACTCCAGTACCTCGCTCAC
>PQAM01000013.1 GCA_003104975.1 Candidatus Methylomirabilota bacterium | reverse complement strand
TCGCGCGTCTCAGCGCGCACGTTCGGCTAAGGTAGGACGATAAAATGAGCGATGCGTAGCCCCGCGTAGCACGCCACCCGTGCCTACTGCATCTCGCCGGAGTAGATCTTCATGATTTTGGTGAGCAGGTCGATGGCAGCGGCGCGGGGGCGCTGGAACGAGTTGCGGCCGATGATGGTGCCGAACCCGCCCCCATCGCGGATGGCCCGGATCTCATCCAGGACCGCATTGTCGTCCGCCTTGGCCGCCCCACCGGAAAAGATCACCATCCGTCGCCCATCGAAGGCGCTCTGGACCACATGCCGGACGCGGTCCGCCGGCGTCCCGATCGGCACCTTAGTCTTCTCATAAACCTTCCTGGCCTCCGGCTGTTCGATGTGGGCGGTGGGCAGCTTCACCTTGATCAGGTGCGCGCCAAGCTGCGCCGCGATCTGGGCCGCGTAGGCCACCACGTCGATCGCCGTCTCGCCCTCCTTGCTCAGGCCGGAGCCGCGCGGGTAGGACCAGCAGACCGCCACCAGGCCGGACGCCTTGGCCTCGGCCGCGATCTCACGGAACTGCTGATACATCGCGGCGCAATGCGCCGAGCCGGGATAGATCGTGAAGCCTACGCCGACACAGCCCAGGCGCAGCGCATCCTTGACGCCGGCCGTTACCGAGGAGAGCGGGTCCTTCTCATCGTGTAGGACGTCGTGACTGTTGAGCTTCAGGATCAGCGGGATCTGGCCGGCGAACTCCGCCGCGCCGGCCTCCAGGAAGCCGAGTGGCGCCGCATAGGCGTTGCAACGCGCCTCGATGGCCAGTTCGAAGTGGTAGTGCGGGTGATAAGCGGGAGGATTGACGGCGAAGCTGCGTGCCGGACCGTGCTCGAACCCCTGATCGACGGGCAGGATCACCAACCGACCGGTACCACCCAGGTAGCCGTGCTGGAGCAGCCGCGCCAGGTTTGTCAGCGTTCCGGCGTTGTCAGCGCTATACCAACCAAGGATCTCACGGATACGCTTGTTCATGCTCGCTCCCTCCTGTGAGCTGTCCGGCATGATGGGATCCGGTCTGAGTTGGTCGCTATGTGGGTCGGCTAACGCTTGCCCCGATAGAACTCCTCGATAAGCGCGACATCGTCGGCACTTCCGATAACGACCGGTACGCGCTGGTGACATTCCTTTGGTTCGATATCCAAGACCCGCTCAGAGCCGGTACTGGCCCGCCCTCCAGCCTGTTCTGCGATATAGGCCATCGGTGCAACCTCGTACAGGAGTCGGAGCTTCCCGTTCGCGTTCTTGCCCCCGCCGGCCTCGCCCGGATACATGAAAACGCCGCCATCGAGCAGTGTGCGGTGCATGTCGGCCACCATCGATCCCACATAGCGGAGCGAGTACGGGCGCCCTGTCGCTTTGTCCGGTGTGCTCAAATAATCGACCGCCCGACGGGTCGGCTCGGTCCAGCGATGGTAGTTCCCGCAGTTGACGCTGTAGGTCTTGCCCCGTTTCGGAATCCGGATATCGGGATGGGTCAACAGGTAATCCTCCACCGTATGATCCCACGTGAAACCGTACACCGACTGGCCGGCGGCGTAGACGAACATTGTGCTGGGGCCGTACATCACATAGCCGGCCGCTACCTGCTCGGTCCCCTTCTGCACAATATCGGTCGCCACATGCTCCCGTCCATGACCACGCCGGTGCCGGACCGAAAAGATCGTCCCCACGGTGCCGTTGATGTCGATGTTCGACGAGCCATCCACCGGATCGAAACAGACGACATAGCTTCCGGGAAGGCAGTTGCGGTCGACATGCAGCGGCGCCTCCATCTCTTCCGAGACCATCGTGCAGACCAGACCGGTCTCCTTCAGCGCATCCAGAAACACCTCATTCGACCAGAGATCGAGTTGGGCGATCTGCTCCCCCTGCACGTTGACCTCGCCGGTATAGCCCAATCGGCCGTGCAGCGCCGCCCGGCTCACCTCCCGCGACAGCAGCTTCGAGGCCGCACCGATCTTGATGAGCAGCGCGCCGAGATCGCCCTCCAGCGGCGACCGGTCATCCAGCAGATGACGGGCCAAGGTCACGCCTTTGCTGACTATCGGGTCACCCATCATCGGCCTCCGCGCTGTTGGACGTGGACCGCCTCGCCGCCCTGCACCAGGACCGTATCGGCCATCCCGAGGAACAGCCCCGTCGCGACTACCCCGGGGATCCCAAGGATCGTCTGCTCAAATGCGGCTGGGTCGGAGAGCGGCGAGATACTGCAGTCGAGGATGTGATTCCCATTGTCGGTCACGACCGGCTGTCCATACTGTTCGCGGAGTGTCGGGGGGCACCCAAGCGCTGTCAAGCGGCGTCGGCAGAGGGATAGCCCAAACGGCACGACCTCGACGGGTAGGATGCCGCGGCTCCCCAGGACCGGCACCAGCTTTTCGGCCCCCACCAGGATGACCAGCCGTCGTGACGAGGCGGCCACAATCTTTTCCCGAACATGCGCCCCGCCGTACCCCTTGATCAGATCGAGCTTGGGATCGACCTCATCCGCGCCGTCGAACGTCACGTCGATGCCGGACACCTCTTCGAGCGTCGCCAGCGGTATCCTAAGCTGCGTCGCCAACGCGGCGGTGACCTGTGATGTCGAGACGGCCGTCACCCGTAGGCCGGCCTTGACCGCATCACCGAGGACGCGAACGAAGGCGGTCGCGGCCCGTCCGGTACCCAAACCGACCACATCGCCATCCTTGATGTAGTCGAGGGCCATCTGAGACATGGACTGCCCAGTCACGGCTGCACCGGGGGCGGTAGAGGCCGACACCTGATTATGCAGGCACGATTCTTGACTCATCGAAGGGCTACTCCAGATTCCGGTTTAGCTGATCGGACCAATGCAAGCTGATCGAACCGTGATGTGCTTATACTATGCCGACCATGAAACTGTCAAGGTACGCTTCAGACACCGAGACGCTCGCAGCGAAAGCCCCTCTCCCTGGGTACCCGTTGAGTAGGGCAAGGACCAGCAAAACAGACTCCTCGGTCCTTTGGGGAAAGGATGAAGGTGAGGGGATAGTGCTTATGTGTGGATTGCGGCGACACGTCGCCGCTTTGGTTGGCGCGACGTGTCGCTTCATAGTGCGCATTCACGATACCGGCGATTATGCCGCTCGCTCCGCCAATTGCCGTGCCAGTGCCTCCAGCGGGATCGCCGAGGTGTCGCCGCCGATCGGGTAGGTTTCGTCGCCCGGGTAGACGACGAAGCGGCGCGCGGGGTCGAGATCGGCGCAGGCCGCGTAAAAACCGCGTTCGGGTCGGGGGTTGAGGCTGCGTTTGATCTCGACGGCCCACAGGCGGCCGTCGGGCCAGGCCAGCAAGAGGTCGATCTCGGCGCCCCCGCCGGTCCGATAGAAGTGTCCCGTCACGCCGGGCGGCGCGGCGGTGAGCAGGTTCTCGATCACGAATCCCTCCCAACTGGCCCCGGCCAGCGAATGGCCGAGCAGCGCCTCTCGGTCGTCGATCGTCACCAGCGCATGCAACACGCCGCTGTCGCGCACGTAGATCTTGGGCGACTTAACCAGTCGTTTGCCCAGGTTGGCATGCCAGGCGGGCAGCCGCCGCACCAGCAAGAGATCGACCAACAGGTCGATGTAGCCCGCGGCCGTCTTGGCGTCAACGCCAACGTTGCGCGCCAGTTGCGCTACGTTGAGCAGGCTGCCGTGGTGGTGGGCCAGCATCGCCCAGAAGCGGCGCAGGGTCTCGGCGGCGATCCGTGGACCGAACTGTGGGATGTCGCGCTCCAGGTAACTGCGGAGGAAATCCTCGCGCCAGCGCCGGCTTCGCGCATCGCTCTGGGCGAGGAAGCTGTCGGGAAAGCCGCCGCGCAGCCAGAGGCGCTCGTAGGTCGGGGCATCCGCCACCTCCAGAACCGAGAACGGTGTCAACTCCAGATAGCTGACGCGCCCCGCCAGGGTCTCGCCCGACTGCTTCAGCAGGTCAAGCGAGGCAGAGCCCAGCAGCAGGTAGAGCCCGCTGCGGTGGCCGGTCCGACGGGCGCGGTCGATCAGGCCGCGCAGCACCGGAAAAAGGCCGGGTGTCCGATGCACCTCGTCGAGGATCACCAGCCTCCCGATCTGGCCGGCCAAGTAGAGCTCGGGATCGCTCAGCTTGGCCCGATCGCGCTCCGATTCGAGGTCGAGGTACAGCGCGCCGCGCACTTCTCCCTCCGCGAGTGCCAGCGTCGTCTTGCCGGCCTGGCGTGGCCCGAGGAGCACCACGGCGGGTGCATCGTCGAGGCGCCGGTGCAGTTCGATCGCGAGCTGGCGTGGGATATTCCCTGTAATCATGGAGGCATGATACCAGAAATGCAAGGATAATGGAACGTTGATCCCAAATTCTCGGCTCGGGGATCACCGGCCCCATCCCAGAGAAGACTACTGTACCGGCACCCCCTCGATGTTGACGCACTCATCCTCTTCGCGGTACCCACGCGCGCGGAGCGCCTCGGACAGCGGTTCGAGTGTCAGGAGACCGCCACGCGTCTGGGGCAGGACGACAAATACAGCGAGGTCGAAGGTCAGCAGCGGCTCGGCATAGAAGGTGGCGGCCATCGCGTCGTCGATTGCATGGCGGCTCATCACCCCGGCCTGTTCCAGCTTACTCAGGACTCGTAACGTCGCTTCCATCGTTGCCCGTGTTCGTTCAGCCTCGCACGCACGTCATGCGAAGATGCCGAAGTAGCTCCCTACGTTTCTTGCGGAGGCGAAAGATGATCACGTAGGGCTTGAGGCTCGCGATCATGCGTTCGCCTCCGACTCGCGGTCCCAGAACAAGTCGACGTAGCTCTGGTAGATAAACCGTCGGTTGCGGGCTTTGCCGGTGAACTCGCGCAGGATGCCGCTGTTGACCAACTTCGCAACCAGGTCGTTGGCTGCCGGATACGTGGTGCCTGTCAACTGCTGTACCTCATTAACTGAGACAATCGGGTGCTGGTACAGATGTTCCAGGACGCGATGACCGTTGCCGGCGGCACGGCCCAGGCTGTCCGTAATCGCTCGGCGGTGCTCCTCGCGAAGGCTCAGAATTCGCCGCGCCGTTTCTGTTGCCTGGCCGCTGACCTCAATGATGCCGCGCAGAAAAAAGGCGAGCCAAGCTTCCCATGTTCCGGCATCGCGCACCGCTTGCAGATGGTCATAGTACGCCTGTCGTTGCCGCTTGAAGTAGTACGATAAGTACAGCACCGGCTTCAGCAGCACCTTTTGCTCGCACAGCAGAAACGTAATCAGCAGCCGACCGATACGCCCGTTGCCGTCGAGAAACGGATGGATGGTTTCAAACTGCGCATGGGCCAGGCCGATCTTGACCAGTAGCGGTACGCTCGTATCGGTATGCAGGAATCGTTCGAGATCGGCCAGGACCTTGGGAACTTCGTGAGGCGGAGGCGGAACGAAGATGGCTTCGTTCAGTGTGCAGCCGGCCGGCTCGATCCAGTTCTGGCTCGCGCGGAGATCGCCCGGCGTCAGATGCGATCCGCGAACGCCCTTCAATAGCTCCCCATGGATCTCCCGGATCAGCCGGACGCAGACCGGCAACTCCGCCAGCCGAGCCAACCCGTAATTCATGGCACCGACGTAGCTCACAACCTCAGCGACGTCCTGCGGGCGATCAGGCGCAAGCATCCCGGCTTCTGCCGCCAGCACATCCTGCAACGAACTCTGCGTGCCTTCGATCTGACTCGACAGCACTGCCTCTTTTCGGACGTACATATACACGAACAGATCGGGATGCGGCAGCGTATGAATCGATCCGTCCAGTCGCCCGAGCGCCCGATCCGCCTGTGATAGTAGCCCTTGCAGATCACCGCTGATCTGAATAGGCGGATCGGGTGGCAGCGGTTCGGGGATGAAGGCCCGGTATCCGTTCGGTTGTCTGAGGTATTGCCCTGCTCTGGTGCTGGTTATGGATGGGGTTCCGGGGCTGTCCATAGTTCGGCGTTCCTTTAACAAGGCCTGTTGGCATACACACAGTAAAGGCAACCTTTAATATGGCATAACCCGGCACCCTTGTAAAAGGTAAACTTTAATTAGGAGGCGACCAAGCCCTTTACCGACGATCTCGTCGAGCAACCCCTCGGTTTCTTTCTCCAGCGCCAGGATGTCGGCGCGGATCTCTCTAGAGTGCGCAGCGGTTACGGCTTGTAGAAGTAGCGGATAAAGTTGAAGAATGTCACCGTCTCAGGGGAAATCCCCATATCGGCGAGGAATTTCATGCTGACGCTGGCTCAGTCGGATACACCGCCTCTTCTGCCAACTAGGCGACATACTGTAGCGCCTGACGGATGTCTTCTGGTTCCAGATACGGATAGGCCTTCAGGATCTCGTCCTGCGTCATCCCATTGGCCACAAGATTGATAACCAGAGACACCGTCACCCGCATGCCTCGAATGCAGGCTCGCCCCCCCATCACACTCGGGTCGAAGGTAATCCGATCGAATTCGCGCATTACAAATCCTCCCGTGAACCGGATGGTACGGCGTCAACACGGTTCCTGCCCCCAAGTGTATCACACTGGGCACCGAACAGACGCCTACGGCTTTTGGCCGTTTAACAGTCGAGGGGCCGGTTCCTGCTGGTCCGATCAGTGCGTGATAGGTATCATTTCGCAGGAGGAATACCAAGGTCCTTACAGATCTTCCGAGTCAAGTCGGCGTCGATCTCGCGGTGCCGTGGCACCGCCGATCGCTTGTCCAGATTCGGGTTGTGCCACCACGAGTGCCGCGCGCCTTCGCGGAGAAACTGGCAGCCGTGAGCGCGGAGATGCCGGAGCAACTCCGTACGCTTCATATGGTGATCAGCTCTTCTTTGAAGCTGTCGCCTGCTGCCTCCAACGCCTCACGGCGATTGAACTCCAATGCTTCTCGAAGCGTCACTCGAAGGCTCTCGATCAACTTCTCCTTTGTGGACTCTTGGCAGTTCACACCTGGGACCTCTTCAATCCATCCGATCCACCACCGACCACTCTGTTTGATGACCGCCGTATAGTGTTCCTTCATGTCTGATCTCCCATTGCCTACAAATTGGAAACACAAAGCGTGCGGTTACTGGACCACAGGCGAACAGCATCGGCCTTTAGGCTGCGAAGTTGATCGTCAGCCGCATCCCTTTGGCGAGGTGTGTTCATCGGCGCTCCTATGAGTCGTAAGTCTCACCCGCGCTCTGCGACATAGCAGCGAGTTCTACCTCGCGAGCCGCGAAAAGCGCCGCCAGCGTCGCCATACGTAAGCGCTCTTGTCGCTCACGCTCCTCTGCTAGGTCGGTGTCTACCTCCTCGCTAGTGGGATGTTGCGCGGCCACTTCTTCCTGATCACGGTGATAAAGAAGGGAGTGCGTCACAAGCCAGATCTCGTAACGCTTCTTAAACGACTCTGCGACAGAGGGATCGCGCTGTTCGTACCGGGTGACCTGACTAGCATACTTCGGATACGCCGTGGAGTAGTAAATAACAAGAGTGCCGTTTTCCATTACGGCTGAGGACGCAACCTCGGCCACGTCGTCCGGCCAGCCAAGTGTCGCCCACTGCTCGTCATCGGGTTGGACAGGGCGCGGGTCGAACGGGGGTAGGCTGAGCGGCTGGCGTCCTGGGCGGGATGGAGGTGCTTCGCGCACGACGACTCCTCGCTGGTCGGAGAGCGTGGGAAGGCCTAGACGGCTTAGTTCAACTCGCAGCGTCCCGGTAGCGCCGACGGGCGTGTCGTCTGGAAGTTCGAGAATCGCGCGCATGCGACCGCCCCGGAGAGGGGTCGAGCCCTTCAGCATCACTGGTCCCTGCACAATGATGATGTTGATGCGCGAGTTCGTGGGGTTGTCTGGATCGTAGTAGTTACTGTTTGCGTCTGTTTCGAGCCGGACGTATCGCCTTTGGCTTGGGTAGAAATCGATCGGCTCCCCTTCCTCCCAGACGATCCGGATGTAGGTCGGAGGCTCGTGCACTTCGATCGGTTGGAGCTGCCGCCGCGGGCCTCTGGGGCGCGTTGGGTAATCAGGAGACGGTCGGTCGCCGCCCACACGGGCGCCAGTCGCGTGGTCGATCTCGATCCCCTGCAAATGAAGGAGGTGTGCGACCTCTCGACGCATCTCTTGAACCGCCGTTTCGTCCCGCTCCCGCATCCCCTGTTCCCGCGCTTCATTATTAAGCCGTACGAGTTCGTCGTCGG
This sequence comes from Candidatus Methylomirabilota bacterium, assembly GCA_003104975.1. Lineage (NCBI taxonomy): Bacteria > Methylomirabilota (SeqCode) > Candidatus Methylomirabilota bacterium. The sequence continues at coordinate 24,223 of PQAM01000013.1, read as the reverse complement.
ATTTGAGAATACGGACGAGCTCGTCATGAATAAGCTGTAAGACAAGACCACGCCGAGCGTCCTCTCGGCTTGACGCAAAAAGCGCGCGCTTTGCGGTCGGCGTGAGGGAGTCGCAGTCGATGTGCACAATGAGCCGCTGTGAAAGGAAGTGGAACTCCGCTTCCTTTCTGACGATACTCACGGGTAGCTCTGCGTGGTTCTGTCCGTTCAACGTGAGAATGATGGGCCGACTCGGGTTTACGAAGGCGGCACTCGGTCGCTTGTTGGCCCGGGTTGGGCGCTCCAGAACCCAATACTCGAACCCGACGTTTCCGAAGTCGCCGAGCGACAAATAGAATGTCGGCATGTTGTGGTCTAAGGCCGGTCCCCGTCGAGTTTCGTCGCCCTCGTCGACGGCGCCATTCAGAGCATTTCGCGACCCCTTAATAACGCGACGGTAGCCGTGAACCTCACTATCTAGCCAAATCGGGAGTACCGGATCGAAGAGTACCTGGTTGAGAAGGCCGTAGACGCTGTTCGGTCCGACAGGTGAGGGGTAGCTGCTCAGATCATAGCCGAAGTGCCGAACAAGGGTCCCGGCGGCAAAGTCGTTCTCGAAACCCTCGACGATCGGAACGATCCCATCGACCGTTAGGTACACGTAGTGGCCTGTCTTGTACTCCTCCGGCGGTAAATCGAGAAACTTTACAACAGTGAAGGCGACGCGCGAATCGTTCGCGTGTCGGCTCGCGAGCAACGTATAAGCGCTGATAGCAAAGGTGCTCGAGCCACCCTGCCCATAGGTCCCAGCGAGGTAATGCTTCCGGATTTTGTTGCTCTCATTTAAGCTGAGAATTGTTTCTGGCATCTCCTCAGGGGTCAGCCCAACGCCAAGATCACGGATCTCGATAAGCCGTCCCTGCCTCCCGTCACCCGGCAACAGATGCGTAACCACGCGCCTCGCAACCGCCTGCCGTTGTGCAGGCGTCATCTCCGAGAGGCCGCGCTCGGAGATACCAAGCCAAGCCGTCGCAGCTTCGCGCGGTGAACGACAGTCTGGTACGCCCCGATGCCGTTCGCACTCAGCTTCGAGAATGGCGTCGATACCGTTAGTGAGCCGCTCGACGAGAGAACGTCCGGGGTCTGCGGAGACCTCGATGGGACCACGGTTGTTCTCCTTACCTCCGATCGGCGCCCACCGTGCCTGCTCGCCCTTGGCAGCCTCGAATGTCTCGACTGCTGTTCGGACCTCTTCAGTGGTCGAAGCGGCCAGAAGTGCATCAAAGAGAGATTTCGAATCCATTGTTCACCCCACGATGATTTGAGTAAATCGGCCGCGGGAACCTTGAAGATAGTCATCGTTCGGCTCGATGGCTATCCACCGTCGCTTAAGCCTCTCGGCCATCGCACCAGTCGTGTTGCTACCGGCAAATGGGTCGAGGATGAGGTCGTGTGCGTCCGTAAGGAACTTGATAAAAAACGTTGCCAGATCACCTGGCATGCGCGCCGGATGGAGTGGGAGGCCGCGCTCTTTGCAGTAGACAAGGTACGAGTCATTTGAAAGGGTGTTCGTCAGAGTGAGGACATTCGAGGGGATCGCGCCATGGTTGTCCTTGAGAAAGGAGGTCGCCCCGATGTGGTGCTCGGATGGACGTCGACCAGCGTTGTACTTTCCGGTCCTGAGCAGCTTCAACATAGAACGAGAGTATGGCTTGAGCACCCGCCGGTTATCGGCCTTTGGTCTGGTCGTCGGCGCCATCCACCACACGTGTGTGTAAGAGTCCTTCACACGAATCCGGTCGACATTGACCCACTGAGCCGGTGTGGGGAGTCGCGCAGGATTGTGACAAATGAACTGCTGACAAAGGCTGAGTTCGCCCGCCTTCAGGAAACGGAGAAGTGCTTCGAGCGCAAGCGTGGACATGGCCGGCTCACCCGGCTCCCAGGCGTTCCCCATTTCGACGACGATCGAACCGTCGCTTGTCAGGAACTCCTTAAAAATTGGCGCGAAAGCAGCAAGCCAGTCAACATACTTCTCGCCTTGACGATTTCCGTACTTTTTCTTGCGATTCAACGGGAATGGCGGTGACGTCAATATCAGCTGCACCTTACCGCGATATTTTTTTGTGAGTTCTGAGCCGAGTACGTCCTCAGCGAAGCCGCGGTACATCCTCCCAAGTTTAGTTCCGTACGCCACGCCTGGCGGCTGTACCGCTCCTACACCAAGCCCCGCCACTGGTGCATGATTCAAGCGGGCACTTGCTAGAGCCGTTGAACTATCGACCTTAATAGCCACTTATGCTGCCTTTGTTGTCCAATGCATAAAGGATGACCGCCTCCTTGCAACCTTCGCTGTAGATCACGTCGTCAGGATGAAATTTTTCAGCTTTAATAGCACCTCCGGTATTCGGACGTAGTCAGCCTGTTTCGCATGCAAGAAGCTTTCAGATTCGCGGTGATTCTCTCGCCTTCGGGAAGGCTTGTCAAGGTTTGCCATGACCGGCCACTGGGTGACTCACTTCCCTATCGCGTTCGAAATGCCAACAGTTAAAGGCCGCGGGAGTTGGGAGGGCGACTGCATTGTACCCATGTTCAACAGGATTACAAAGTGGCCGCATGCTTGACAAAAGTAGCCTCGTGCCATAGGCTGAAGGCGAGGTAAAACAATGATCCTTGATCGCATCACCATCGATCCGGCCGTGTGTCAGGGGCAGCCCACGATTAGAGGGCTGCGCATCACCGTCGCGTTTGTGTTAAAGCAGATTGCGGCGGGGATGACCCCGGCTGAGATCCTCGCAGCCTACCCTGAGCTAGAGTCTGAGGACCTCACTCAGGCCGCTGCGTACGCTGCCTGGCTTGCCACCGAGCAATCTCGCCCACTGCCGGCTCCGCAGGGCCGTTAGCGCCGGTGCGCTATGTGGTCGATCTGCACATCTCTCCGCTGACGGTCGCCGCGCTCCGCGATGAGGGGTATGACATTACTCGCGTCACAGATCTACTGCCTCCGACCGCCTCAGATGAAGCGATCCTCACAGCGGCTCGTCATCGCGGCGCGACCCTGATCTCTGCAGACCTGGACTTCTCCGCCCTGATTGCGCTCGGCCAGGAGGCTGGTCCAAGCCTGGTGTCGCTGCGCCTTATGTATCCCACGCCAGATCGGGTCACGCAAATCTTACGCCATAGCCTTCCACAGATCGAGCGCGAGTTGGAGCAGGGCGCAATCGTCTCGATCGATGAAACCACCTGTCGAGTCCGTCGCCTTCCGATCTCTTAGTACTTGGGTGCACAAATACCCGTAACGTCATTCCCGCAGTCCTTAAGCGGGAATCCGTTGATTGTACTGGATACCGGCTTTCGCCGGTATGACGATTTATGTGCGCTACCTTTCGCAATTAAGCACTAGATCCCCGGCTCCGCAGGAATGACGGCCCTGAGTAAACGTACTGAGGATGACTTGGGCTTGATTGGTGCGCAGCGGCGTGGAAGATGCGCGATTAATGAAACAGTTCAGCGTCCCATAAACGAAACCTTATGGCTAACTCAAAAATTTCCTATTTGACTTTATAAGTGAGGAGAGGCAAGGTAAGGCATACGCAGCAGAGGAATCCGAGGCCGATCAGTCTTACCAAGGGATGAAGACAAGCAATCAACTATCCACGAGTTCCTAAAGAACGACACCACGGAGCGAGAGAACAGAGGCAACAGCGTCAGCGAAGGAGGACACGATGGCAGGACCAGCAACAGCAGCCAAGGATCCAAAAGACCGGTATAAATCGGGGGGGGTGGTCCCCTACAAGCAGATGGGGTATTGGCGGCCGGAATATGTGCCGAAGGATACCGACGTGATTGCGGTGTTCCGCATCACGCCGCAGGACGGCGTCGATCCGGATGAGGCGGCCGCGGCCGTGGCGGGCGAATCGTCTACCGCTACCTGGACGGTCGTATGGACCGACCGCCTGACCGATCACGATGCCTATCGCGGCAAGGCCTACAGGGTGGATCCTGTACCGGGCACTCCAGGCCAGTATTTCGCGTACATCGCCTATGATATAGATCTGTTCGAAGAGGGCTCCATCGTCAACGTGAGCGCCTCCATTATCGGCAACGTCTTCGGCTTTAAGCCGCTCAAGGCGCTGCGCCTGGAAGATATGCGGTTCCCTGTGGCGTATCTGAAGACCTTTCAGGGTCCGCCCACCGGGATCGTGGTAGAGCGCGAGCGTCTGGATAAGTTCGGCCGCCCGCTACTGGGCGCCACCATCAAGCCGAAGCTGGGGCTCTCCGGCAAGAACTACGGCCGCGTCGTCTATGAGGCGCTCAAGGGCGGCCTTGACTTCACCAAGGATGACGAGAACATCAACTCGCAGGCGTTTATGCACTGGCGCGACCGCTTCCTCTTTTCAATGGAGGGGGTGAACCGCGCGTCGGCCGCCACCGGCGAGGTGAAGGGGCATTACCTCAATATCAGCGCCGCCACCATGGAGGACATGTATGAGCGGGCCGAATTCGCCAAGGAGCTGGGCAGCGTGGTCATCATGATCGATCTGGTCATCGGCTACACCGCGATCCAGTCGATCTCCAAGTGGGCGCGGAAGAACGACATGCTCCTGCACCTGCACCGGGCCGGTCATTCGACCTATACCCGCCAGAAGACGCACGGCGTCAACTTTCGCGTGATCTGTAAGTGGATGCGCATGGCGGGGGTGGACCATATCCATTCCGGCACGGTTATCGGCAAGCTCGAAGGCGATCCGCATATGGTCAGGGGGTTCTACGATACCCTGCGGGAGACCCATACCCCGATGAACCTCCAGAATGGTCTGTTCTTTGATCAGGACTGGGCGGCGCTGCGCAAGGTCATGCCGGTCGCCTCAGGCGGTATCCACGCCGGGCAGATGCACCAGTTGCTCCACTACTTTGGCGAGGACGTGGTGCTGCAGTTCGGCGGCGGGACCATCGGCCATCCGACCGGTATTGCGGCAGGCGCGACGGCCAACCGGGTCGCACTGGAGGCGATGGTCCAGGCGCGCAACGAAGGCCGCGATTACTTTAACGAGGGTCCGGAGATCCTGGCGAACGCCGCACGGTGGTGTCAGCCGTTGCGCACGGCGCTGGAGGTGTGGAAAGATATTAGTTTCACCTACGCATCGACCGATACCGCGGACTTTGTTCCGACGACAACGGCCGTGTAGGTAAGAAGGGAGGAAATAGTATGCGAATTACCCAGGGTGCCTTTTCATTCCTGCCCGATCTGACCGATGACCAGATCAGAAAGCAGGTGGAGTACGCGTTGAACAATAAGTGGGCCGTCAGCGTCGAGTTTACGGACGACCCGCATCCCCGCAATACGTTCTGGGAGATGTGGGGCCTGCCGATGTTCGACCTGGAAGACCCGGCGGGGGTGATGTACGAGATCGACGCCTGCCGCAAGGCCTATCCCAACCACTATGTCAAGGTGAACGCCTTCGACCACAACAAGGGCTGGGAGACGATCCGTCTGTCATTCATCATTCAGCGCCCGCCACACGAGCCGGGGTTCGGTCTGGTGCGCCAGGAGGTTCGTGGCCGTACCGTCAACTATGTCGTACACAGCTATGCCACCGATAAGCCGGAGGGCGCACGGTATACGGACGGACAGTGATTGGAGATTCGGGGCGGTGAGGGGGGGTACACTCCCCTCACCGCCACCCTCTCCGCTGCGATGAGGAAGTTGATGAGTGACGCGGACGTAACACAGACCCCTGAAGCGGATGCCATATCCGGCCTTCCTGACGATACCCCGGTAGACCTCGCAGGCGTCTTTCGCGATTCCCAGATTCAGGAGGTTCTTGACAAACTTGAACGGGAGTTGGTCGGTCTCAGGCCGATCAAGACGCGGATTCGGGAGATTGCGGCTTTGCTGCTGGTCGATCGCGTGCGCAAAAGCCTGGGCCTGACGTCGGGCCCACCCAGCCTGCACATGTGCTTCACCGGTAATCCCGGCACAGGGAAGACCACCGTCGCGATGCGCATGGCCGAGATCCTGCACCGCCTCGGCTATATCCGCAAATGTAATCTGGCGGCGGTGACACGTGACGATCTGGTCGGCCAGTATATCGGCCATACGGCGCCCAAGACGAAAGAGGTCCTGAAACGGGCGATGGGCGGCGTCCTGTTTATCGACGAGGCCTATTATCTGTATCGACCGGAGAATGAGCGCGACTACGGTCAGGAGTCGGTCGAGATCCTGCTCCAGGTCATGGAAAATCAGCGCGAGGACCTGGTGGTCATCCTGGCCGGCTACAAGGACCGGATGGAGACGTTTTTCCAGGGCAATCCGGGGATGTCCTCCCGCATCGCGCATCACCTGGATTTTCCCAACTACACGGCGGACGAGCTGATCGCGATTGCCAAGCTGATGCTGGAAAAGCAGCAGTACCGCTTCAGCCCTGAGGCTGAACAGGCCTTTTATGAGTATCTGCTCAGACGGATGCAGATGCCGAACTTTGCCAATGCGCGCAGCGTGCGCAACGCCCTGGATCGGGCCCGTCTTCGCCAGGCCAACCGTCTGTTTGCCAAACACCAAGACACCATTACCAAGAAGGATCTGGTCACGATCGAGGCCGAAGATATCCTCGCCAGCCGCGTCTTCCAAGGTAATCAGCCGGATTCCAGCCAGGCGACCGATCACGAGTAGCACAATGATCGATGTCGCGACCCTCCCCCGCATCCCCCGGTGCATGAGCACCCAACATCCGGACAACGTCACCGTCCCCTTCTTCGCCCATGGGCCTGTCATGGAAGGGATGGACGAGATCCGGGAGGCGTATTTCGCCTTCTCCCATCTGGGCTGCGATGAGCAGATGTGGGACTTTGAGGGCAAGGAGGTCGATGAGTTCGTCGTCGAGAAACTCCTGACCACCTATGAGGGCTTCTTCCGGGCGTTTCCTCTAGGGCGGGAGATGTTTCTCACGTTGCGCGTACCGAACCCCGGTGTGCAAAAGGCACAGGGGAAGATCCTGCTGGAGGTCCTCCAGGGTATCCCGAGAGCGAACGATGTCGCCCGCCTCTTTTACGAGGAGGATGTGGCTCCGATTTTCGAGATCATCTTCCCCATGACCACCTCGGCGGAAGAGTTGAATCGGGTCCTCCGGTACTACCAGGTGTTCGTCACCGGCAAGGGAGAGACGGTACTGACCCCCGGCGATATCCCCCTCAAGGAGTGGATCGGCGAGTCCCACCCCGCAGCCATCCAGATCATCCCATTGATCGAGGACAAGGAGTCGCTGCTGCGGGCCGACAGTATCGTCCGAGCCTACCTGCAGGACAAAGACCTTCCGTACCAGCGCGTCTTCCTCGCCCGCTCCGATCCCGCCTTGAACTACGGAAGCCTGGCGGCCGGTCTCCTGGTCAAGATTGCCCTAAGCCGTTTGGACAGGCTGGAACAAGAACTGTCGATTCCCATCTATCCGATCCTTGGGGCCGGCAGCGCCCCATTTCGTGGCAACTTCCGACCCGACACGGTGCAGCGACACCTGGCCGAGCACCCCAGCGTTCAGACGTTTACCATTCAGTCCGCCTTTAAGTACGACTATCCGGCTCCGTCGATTATCCGGGCCATCGAGACCCTCAAGGGCGCACCCAGACAGCGCGCCAGACCGGTAGAACCGGAGGACAGGATTGTCGATCTGATTGAGCGGACCTCAGCGTGTTACCAGCGTCAGGTAGCCGCGATCGCCCCTCTGATGAATCACATTGCGCCTGCCGTCCCCAGGCGGCGGATGCGGAAACTCCATATCGGGCTGTTCGGTTACAGCCGGAGCCTCGGCGGAATCTCGCTCCCTCGCGCCATCTCCTTCTGTGCCACCCTCTACTCCATTGGCCTCCCCCCGGAGATCCTCGGCCTGTCCTGTCTTGACCGGGAGGATCTGGCCCTGCTGCGGGAGATCGATTCGGGATTCGATACCGATCTGGCTGACGCGCTTCAATACCTCAATGAGGAGGCATTGGCCCTGCTCCCCCACACCGAGGCAGATGAGATACGAGCAACTATCCGCCCACTCCACACCCCCACGCCGGATCAGACCCACCGAGAGGTGACGGCAACGATCATCAAACGCGTTCAGGACGGGAGCACGAAGGACCTCAGCGATCTTATCCTCCGGGCCGCCTGGATTCGAAGGTTTTTGGGCTGAAGCCCTCAATAGACCCCATTCGACGCGGTCAGTATGTATGAGCATTGATCGAGAACTCGGCTCGGCAGCCGATGAAATACCCGCGACCCACCGCGCCTGGGTAGAGGTCGATCTCGGGGCAATTCGCCATAATATCACTGCCATCCGACAGCGACTGCGGCCGTCAACCCAACTCCTGTCGGTCGTCAAGGCTGACGGCTATGGTCACGGCGCGGTAGCGGTCGCCCGGACCGTCCTGTCAGCCGGCGCCTCATGGCTCGCCGTCGCGACGGTTGAAGAGGGCATCCAACTACGCGCCGCGGGAATCGACGCGCCGATCCTCCTCTTCGGTCCTTTGATCTATCAAGATGAGATCGAGCCGGCAATCGAATACCGACTCCAGCCGACCGTCTGCAGTCTTGACCAGATTCGTCGGTTCTCTGAGGCCGCCCCCGCGCCTATCGAGATACACCTGAAGGTCGATACCGGCATGTCCCGCCTGGGCATCGACTGGCAGGAGGCTTCGGAGCTTATCTGCGCGGCCAAGCCTCTGCCCAATGTGACGGTTGCCGGTCTGTACAGCCACCTTGCCACGGCCGACGCCGTCGATCCCGTGACGGCCCTGGAGCAGATCGAACGATTCAAGAAGCTGGTGGACGCACTGGAGCGGCAGGGGATCAGACCCCCGTTGGTACACCTCGCCAATTCGGCGGCCACCCTGATGTTCCCGGAGACCCACTTCGACCTGGTCCGGATCGGGCTGGTCCAGTACGGCCTATACCCGGGCGCTCACTTTCGATCCATCGTCACCCTTTACCCCGCCCTCTCGCTCAAGGCGCGAATCATCTTCGTTAAGACGGTTCCGCCAGGAACCGGCATCAGTTACGGGCATACCTTTCGAACGGAACGCCGCACGCGGCTGGCCACGGTCTCGATCGGCTATGGGGATGGCGTCTCTCGATCCCTCTCCAACCGGATCGATCTCCTGGTTCGCGGTCGACGCGCGCGGCAAGTCGGAACGATCACGATGGATCAAATACTGATCGATATCACCGATGCGCCGGAGGTCTGTGAAGGAGACGTCGCAACACTCGTCGGACGGGACGGGGACGACTGCATCTCGATCGCCGAATGGGCCGAGTATCTGGGAACTATCCCATACGAGAGTCTCACCGCCCTCTCGCCGCGCCTCCCTAGAGTGACCCGGCAGGACTCTATTCCATTCTAAAGGTTGACGGACCATCAAAATGTTGTTAAGAAGCACAACACGGCGACGCCAAACCGCCAGTGGAGCAGTTTTGTAGACAGAGGCGTCCCCATATGCTATAGTTTTTTTGGTTCCTGTTCCGAGGCTCACGCGAGAGTGGCGGAATGGCAGACGCGCTGGACTTAGGATCCAGTCCGCTTTCGGCGGATGGGGGTTCAAGTCCCCCCTCTCGCACCACGAATCCGATAATCGATCCCGAGATACAGATGAGAGTAAACATCGAAGAGATCAGCAGCACCAAGCGTGGACTTCGAATTGAGGTGCCTGCCGAACGTCTCTCAGAGAAGGTAGAGACAGCGTATTCGCACCTCGCAAAAAAGGTTCGATTGCCGGGCTTCCGCCCCGGCAAGATTCCGCAAGATCTCCTGCGTTCACGTTTTAAGGAGGAGGCGAAACAAGAGGCCCTCAGGGAACTGATCCCGGAAAGTTACAGCCAGGCGCTCGAGGAGTCCAAGCTGGACCCGATCAGTGAACCTATCCTCGAGGAGATCGTCTGCGACGAGGGTAAGCCGCTCAGCTTTCGGGCGACCTTCGACGTCAAGCCGACTCTGCAGCTTTCGGGCTACACAGGGGTTGAAGTCAGCAAGGACAAGCTGGAGGTTACGGATCAGGAGGTAGATCAGGCCTTGGAGTATCTCCGTGGACGATCGGCCGAGTATGTTCCGATGGACGGCTGGCCGGCGCTGCAGGAAGACCTGCTGGTGATAGACTACGAAGGCTTTGCCGGAAACAAACCACTCAAGGGGGTGAGTGGCCAGAATATGTCGGTCCTTCTCGGTTCACACCAGTTTATCCCAGAATTTGAGACTCAACTCCACGGTTTGAAGAAGGGTGACCTCAAGGATTTCTCGTTAGAGTTCCCGAATGATTACGGACGACGGGAGCTGGCGGGAAAGCGGATACTCTTCAAGGTAGCCGTCAAAGAGGTCAAGAAGAAACGGGTGCCGGCGCTGGATAACGACTTCGCCAAGTCGGTGTCCGGGTGCGACGATATCGAGGCACTGAGAGACAAGGTGAGGCAGGATCTGGTGGCGCATAAGGAGCGGGAGCAGGTCGCACGCCTGAAGGACCGTATCCTGGAAAAATTGCGCGCCGCCCATCCCTGCGATCTTCCGGAATCGCTGGTGGAGGCGGAGGTCGAGGCTATCCTTGCTGATATGACGCGCCGCGTCGGCGGACGCAGGGCAGCCCCGCCTAAACGCGAAGAAGAAGAGGAAATGCGGACCAGGGCACGCGAACTTGCCTCCAAACGGGTTCAGGACTCGCTCCTGTTGGAGGCGGTGGCGAAGCAGGAGGGGCTTGGCGTAACGGAGGAGGAGTTTAACGAAGAGATTGAAACGGCCGCTGCTACGTTAAATCGAAAACCGGAGGCCCTCCGCGATATGCTGGAGCGAGACGGACGAATCGAGTCCTTCCGAACGCGCATACTGGAAGGGAAGGCACTCCACTTCCTGTACGAGCGGGCCAATATTACCGAGGGGGTCAACCTTGTTACCCTCGCCTGAGCGCCACACAAGGAGAGCCCACACCATGCAACTGATACCCATGGTAGTTGAGCAGACCAGTCGGGGTGAGCGGGCCTACGATATCTTTTCTCGCCTCCTGAAGGATCGAATCCTCTTCATCGGAACCCCGATCGATGACGCGGAGTCGAATCTGATAATCGCCCAACTCCTCTTTCTGGAGGCCGAAGACCCAGACAAGGATATCCATCTGTACATCAACTCACCGGGCGGGTCGGTGACGGCGTCCCTCGCAATATACGATACCATGCAATACATCAAGCCGGCCATCGAAACGATCTGCATGGGACAGGCCGCCAGCGGTGCTGCGCTCCTGTTGGCCGCCGGCGCCAAGGGGAAGCGCTATGCGCTCCCGCATGCGCGGATCATGATTCATCAGCCGTACGGAGGGGCCCAGGGACAGGCATCCGACATTCAGATTCAGGCGAAAGAGATCCTCCGGATGCGAGAGGAGTTGAATCGGATCATTGCCAATCATACCGGCCAGCCGTTGGAGCGAATCGAGAAGGACAGCGACCGCGACTTTTTCATGTCGCCCGGAGAGGCCAAGGAGTACGGTCTGATCGATGAGGTGATCTACTCCCGGGAGGGTCTGCCGGTATCGGCCCCGGTGTCATAGCGTTATTGTGATCGCGTTTATCACCATCCAGGATTCGCGTCGTACGAACTGTTTCAGGTTCCAGGCAGAACAGCGAAAGCAACGATGCGTAACGGTAGGCCTTACGGGTCGTACCGCGCAGTCGATGCCTGGAACGCGGGGGGAAGCGTAGATGGCTAAGGCAGTAAAAGGTGGAGGAAAGCTCACCTGCTCCTTTTGCGGAAAAAGTCAAGACGACGTCCGGAAGCTGATCGCCGGTCCCACGGTCTATATCTGCGACGAGTGTATCGAACTCTGCAACGATATCATTGCAGAGGAGTGGGAGGAGGAGAAGGGGAAGAGTCTGGGGGAGCTTCCCAAGCCGTCGGAGATCAAATCGATTCTGGACCAGTATGTCGTCGGCCAAGACCGGGCCAAGAAGAGTCTCGCGGTTGCCGTTCACAACCACTATAAGCGCGTCAATGCCCGGATGACCTTTGACGATGTCGAGCTGACCAAGTCCAATATCCTCCTGATCGGCCCGACCGGTTGCGGCAAGACGCTGCTGGCGCAAACCCTGGCCAAGATCCTGGACGTCCCGTTCACGATCGCCGACGCCACCACGCTCACTGAGGCAGGATATGTCGGGGAGGACGTTGAGAACATCATCCTTCGTCTGTTACAGGTTGCCGACTACGATGTGGAGCGGGCTGAGCGCGGGATCATCTATATCGACGAGATCGATAAGATCGCGCGCAAATCCGAAAACCCCTCGATCACGCGCGACGTCTCCGGCGAAGGCGTCCAGCAGGCACTGCTGAAGATCCTGGAGGGAACGGTAGCCAATGTGCCGCCACAGGGCGGGCGGAAGCACCCCCAACAGGAGTATCTGCAGGTGGATACGACAAACATTCTGTTTATCTGCGGCGGCGCATTCGTCGGCCTGGACAAGGTCATCGAACACCGAACGGGCCAGAAATCGATGGGATTCGGCGCCGAGATCCAGGCGAGACGGGGAAGGCGTGTCAGTGAGCTGCTGGCCAATGTCCAGCCGGAAGACCTGCTGCGATACGGGCTCATCCCCGAGCTGGTGGGACGACTGCCGGTGATGGCGGTCGTCCATGAACTTGACGAAAAGGCGCTGGTACGCATACTCGTCGAGCCGAAGAACGCCCTATTGCGACAGTATCAACGATTCTTTGATTTTGAGCACGTGAAATTGACCTTTACCGACGACGCCATCAGCGCGGTGGCGCAGGAGGCGGCCAAGCGTCAGACCGGCGCTCGCGGGTTACGGGCGATCCTTGAAGAGATTATGCTCGATATCATGTATGAGGTCCCGTCGCAGTCGGGGATTGCGGAGTGCATCGTCAACCGCGAGACCGTCGTTGAACGGAAATCGCCCATCATCCTCTACAAGAAGAAGGCCGAATCGGCCTGATCGTCACGCTCCGTGCGGATCGCTGAGGCCCTTTTCCGCTGCTGGCCCCTTATTCGGTCATTCGACATCTTCTCGGTCGTACCTCGAATCCTCATCTCTGCATTGTTACGTGGAAATAAATTGTTCTCACGCTGTTGGAAGGTCGTTTATCCGGGATCTTGCATGCGGCGATACCTGTTGATCGGTGCCTGCCTGGCAGCGCTCCTTTCGGTCTCAGGATGCGCAGGCCTTGAGCTGTTCCCGACGAAGCCGGCCGATACGCCTCCGGGTTCGGATCAGGAGCTTATGAATCTGGGTGAGGCGGCCATCGCTCAGAAGAAGTACGATGAAGGGCGCAAACACCTGCAACGCCTGATTAACCACTTTCCCGACAGTGAATTGGTCCCCGCGGCTCGTCTGAGCGTAAGTCGCGCCTATTTCGATGAAAAGCGGTACGATGAGGCGCGCGCCGAGTATCAGCGGTTCATCGAGCTGTTCCCACAACATGAGCAGGTCGATGAAGCGCAATATTATACGGGACTGTCGTACTTCCGCCAGATGGAGAAGGTGGATCGCGATCAGACCATGACCGCTCGGGCAGTACGGGAATTTCGGGCCCTGCTCAGTGAATTCCGCAACTCCCAGTTCGCTCCGGATGCGCAGGCGAAATTGACGGAGTGCCTTCGACAACTGGCCCAGCGGGAGCTGTACGTCGGGACATTTTACTTTGGTCAAGAGGCGTACGGAGCAGCCATCCCGCGGTTCGAGTCTATTCTGAAGGAGTACCCCGGATTCGAATACAACGACCAGGCCCTCTACTACCTTGGGGAGTCGCTCTGGGAACTGGAGCAGAAGGCGCCGGCCAAGGCCGCCTTCCAGCGCCTCATTACTGAGTTTCCGAATTCCGAGATGGCGCCGCTGGCCGCGAACCGGATCGGCATCACGTTCGTCCAGGAGCCGCGCAGCCCGAAACCATCTGCCGGCCTCTTGAGCGGTGCGCTCAACTCGGTGTCCGATACGCTTTCCGAACTGGGGAGCGCGATTACGGACAGCGCGATCTTTCAACCCGCGCCCTAGGATATCATCGTCAATGTCGGCATTGTGTGCGGGCGGGCGGGACGACCATTCAGGATAAGTACGCGCACGTGGCGGACCGGTACATGCGCGGGACGTGTGACTCACAGCGGCCGCCATCGCTCGGGCACGAGACGCGCGCGCTTCTGCGTCGGTATCGGCTGTTGCCGAAACGCGGTCTCGGACAAAGTTTCCTGGTCTCGGCGGCGATTCGTGATCTGATCATTCGCGCAGCAGATGTCGGACCGCAGGATGTTGTCGTGGAGATCGGCCCAGGTACGGGGGTTCTGACCGAGACTCTGGCCGAACGGGCGGGCCGGCTGATCGCCATTGAGCGGGATCCCGGACTCCACCGGCTGCTGGCAGAGCGTCTTGGCGACCGCCACGGGGTCTCATTGATCTGCGCTGATGCCCTCGGTTTCGATTTCGGCAATGAGCTCGGCAAGATGTGTCCGGCGTATCAACACGCAAAACTGGTTTCCAACCTCCCCTATTCTGTCGCGACCCCGTTGATTCTCCGGTTCATCGCGCTGCGGCAATGGTTTGCGTTTCTCCTGGTCATGGTGCAGCGGGAGGTCGCGCAACGACTTCTAGCGGCCCCCGGCGAAGAGGGGTACAGCGCCTTGACGGTCCGTTGCCGCTATGAGGCGGATGTCTCGGCGGTAGCGCACGTCCCTCGGACAGCCTTCTACCCGAGGCCCGCCGTGGATTCGACCATCGTCCGCCTCGACCTGTTGCCCGCACCACGTGTGACCGTACACTCGCCCGATCTACTGTTTCGCGTCGTGCGCGCCGCCTTTGCGCAGCGTAGGAAGATGCTTCGTAACGCGTTGCTGGGCGCCGGCATCATGACCGAGTCGGCGGCTCTGGACCGGGTCCTGACGGATGTGCGGATCGACCCGAAGCGTCGCGGCGAAACCCTAAGCCTCGATGAATTCGCTCGACTCGCCGATCGGCTGTATGCGCGATATGAAGGTTTCGACTGTCGGTGAGTTTGGCCTGATCGAGCGGATCAGACGCCTCCTGCCACGACCGCCCGATGCCGTTCTCGGCATCGGGGACGACTGCGCCGCACTACGGCCCACACCAGGCAGGGATCTTCTGCTCACGACCGATCTGCTCGTCGATGGAATCGATTTTACATCGGAGACCATTACGTCATTTCAACTCGGACGCAAGGCAATGGCGGTCAACCTGAGCGATATTGCCGCCATGGGGGGTCTCCCACGCGCCGCACTGGTCACCCTGGCCATCCCGCCTGATACAGAGATCGAACGTGTTGATGAGCTCTATCGAGGCCTGCGGGAGGAAGGCGCGCGATTCGGGACCGAGGTTGTCGGCGGCGATCTGTCCGCCTCACCGACGTTCATGATCGGCGTAACCCTGGTGGGCGAGGTGGAGGCAAAAAAAGCGATCACGCGCGCCGGCGCAAGGCCGGGCGAACGGATATGGGTGACCGGTCGGTTGGGCGCATCGGCGGCAGGTCTCGTCGCGCTCAAGGTCGGCTGCCGTCTCCACAACGATCAGATCGACGCCCCATGCGAACTCCCGGGCTCTCTGCGGACGGCTGTCAGACAGGCGATCGAACAACACTGCTGCCCTATCCCGAGGATTCGAGAAGGACGAATTCTAGCGGAGGCCGGCGTCGCATCGGCTATGATCGATCTGAGCGATGGGCTCGCATCGGATCTGGCCCATCTCTGTCGAGAGAGCGGGGTCTCGGCAACGATTCGAGAGGATCGGATTCCGATTGATCCGGCAGCGGCAGCCGTCGCGCGGCGCTTCGGTCACGAGCCGCTTGCCCTGGCGCTCCAGGGCGGCGAAGATTTCGAACTGCTCTTTACCTCGTCATGGGACCCAACCGATGTTGTCGCCGTCTTTCATGATTTGGTTCCTGTCGCTGAGATTGGAAAGGTTCAGGCAGCGGATCAGGTATGCCGGCTCGAACGGCGGGATGGAACTACGGTAACGCTCACCGGTGGGTACGATCATTTCAGGAGAAGATAGCGGTCAGTGATTAGCTATCCGCTTTTGTAGGGAGAGATAGATATGCGGATGTTGAGAGGGCTTTTTCACACCCTGTGGACAATCGGATCTCTTATCGGCGCCGGCCTCAAAGGGGTCGTCACGGTTATGGCCTTTACCGAGGGCGGCCTGATGCGGCAGTTTTCTCTGTCGAGGCGAACCATCGCCCTGTCCTGCATGGTGTTGACCGGTCTGACCGTCGGTTCAACCGCCACGTTACTCGACCTGGGCCGCAGCCAGTATTACCGGTCCCGTATGAAATATCTGGAGCGGGAAAACCGCACGATGACCTCACTCCTACAGGGACAGGCAGAGCAACTCACGAAACTTAAGATCGAGATGGCCAAATTGAGGGAGTTTGAAGAGAGCGTGCGACAGGTTGCCGGGCTCAGTATCGCGTCGGAACTGCAGACACGCGAACCCGGACCCGCCGTCCACCGCAGGCTACCACAGGCCGGCGGAAAGTAATTCGTCTTACGGCGTCCTGGCGAAGGGGGTGGCCAGGACCGCTTCCGGCCCAAGCGCTTCCTCGATGCGGAGGAGTTGATTGTACTTGCAGGTCCGTTCGGCTCGACTGAGGGAGCCCGACTTGATCTGACCGGCGCCTGTCGCGACCGCCAGGTCGGCGATGGTCGTGTCCTCCGTCTCGCCTGAACGATGCGAGATGACAGTCTGATAGCCGGCCGACCGCGCTAACTCCATGGCCTGGAGCGTCTCGGTCAGCGTCCCAACCTGATTGAGTTTGATGAGGATCGCGTTGGCCACGCCCTCATCGATCCCACGCGCCAGCCGGTGGAAGGTCGTGACAAAGAGATCGTCGCCTACCAGTTGCGTCCGCTTTCCCAGCTCGGAGGTCAACTCCTTCCATCCCAGCCAGTCGTCTTCAGCCAGACCATCCTCAATCGACACGATCGGATACTGGCTCAGCCAATCGGCGTAGAAGCGGATCATCCCTTCCGCATCTCGCGTTGAACCATCGGACCTTTTGAAGACATACACATTCCCATCAAAGAACTCACTCGACGCCGGATCGAGCGCGAGCGCGATGTCGCGTCCGGGCCGATACCCCGCCTGAACGATCGCCTCCAATATCAATTCGATCGCTTCGACGTTTGACCGCAGGCGCGGCGCATAGCCGCCCTCATCACCCACCGTCGTGCTGTAACCCTTTTCAGCCAGTACGTGACTCAGGGCGTGGAAGACCTCCGCTCCATATCGGATCGCCTCGGCAAAGGTAGACGCCCCGACGGGAACGATCATGAACTCTTGAAAGTCCACGTTACTGTCGGCATGTACGCCGCCGTTCAGAATATTCATGAGCGGCATCGGAAGGGTCACGGCTGCCGATCCTCCAAGATACCGATACAGCGGGAGACCCCGCCCAACTGCGGTGGCCTTCGCTACGGCCAGCGAGACGCCCAACACGGCATTGGCGCCGAGTCTCGCCTTGTTGTCGGTTCCATCCAATGCGATAAGCGTCCGATCGATGGCCGCCTGTTCGTCGGCCTGCCTACCGACCAGCACAGGGGCGATGAGATCGTGGATGTGACGAAGCGCCTGTTGTACGCCTTTCCCGCCGTAACGGCCCGGATCCTCGTCTCTTAATTCCAGCGCCTCATGTCGGCCGGTCGACGCGCCGGACGGGACGGCCGCCCGCCCGATGGAGCCGTCCTCCAGTACCGCGTCCACCTCGACGGTCGGATGGCCTCTGGAGTCGAGGATCTCTCTGGCGACGAGTCTCGCGATTCGCGTCATGGATACAATCCTCTGAGTCGCTTGCCGTCGGCAACTCGTTTAACGGCCAACATCAGCGCGGCGGTCCGCAGATCGATCCGCTCTTTGCGAGACAGCGCCATCACCCGCTGAAATGTCGAGATCATGACCTCAGCCAATCGTTCGTTGATCTGGTGCTCATGCCAGAAATACTGCTGGAGATCCTGCACCCACTCGAAGTATGAGACCGCCACGCCGCCGGCGTTCGCAAGAATGTCCGGGATGACCACGACCCTTTTTGCCGCCAGCATCTCATCGGCCTCTGGCGTCGTCGGCCCATTCGCCCCCTCGGCAATGATCCGGGCCCGTATCCGATCGGCGTTCTTCTGCGTAATCTGGCCCTCCGTCGCAGCGGGGACCAGAATGTCGCAGTCGAGCTCGAGGAGTTCTTCGTTGGAAATCTGATCGCCATGACGATGCTGGGTGACGGAGCCCCGCTCGGCGTTCTCGGCCAACACCTTTGCAATGTTGAGCCCCTTGGCGTTATAGATGCCGCCCTTGATGTCACTGACGGCGATCACCTGGCAGTCTTCCTCGTACAACAGCTTGGCGGTGATCGCGCCAACCTTACCAAAGCCCTGCACCACCACCCTCGCCCCCTTGAGCGGCACATCATACTCCCGGGCCGCCGCCTTCACCGTATAATAAACACCGCGTCCGGTGGCCTCGGCTCGACCGAGTGATCCTCCCAGCAAGAGCGGCTTCCCCGTTACGACGCCGGGCGTCGTGATGCCCCGATGCATACTGTACGTATCCATCATCCAGGCCATGATCTGCTCACTCGTGTAGAGATCGGGGGCCGGAATATCCTGGTCCGGACCGATGACCAGGATAATCTCAGAGGTGTAGCGGCGCGTCATCCGTTCGAGTTCGCCCTGCGACATCCGAGTCGCGTCGCAGCAGATTCCCCCTTTGGCGCCGCCATATGGAAGGCCGATCAGCGCGCACTTCCAGGTCATCAGCATCGCCAACGCCGTCACCTCATCAAGGTCTACTCCGGGATAGTAGCGGATCCCGCCCTTGGTCGGGCCAAGGGTCAGATCATGCTGCACCCGGAAGCCGGTAAAGACCTCCAGTCGCCCATCGTCCATCAGCGTCGGGACCGACACGATGAGCGACCGCTGAGGCTGCCGCAGCCGCCTGTGAATCCCCGGATCAAGCGCAAGTCGCACCGCCACCGCATCCAGTTGCGCCAGCGCGACCTCCAGCATGCTATAGCGAGTCTTTTGCACCGTTGCCGTCATCCCCTTCTCTTCGCTCTCCCTGGACGAGTTGGTACATCATACTACTTGCCGAATACCGCTACGCTCTTTCGCTGCTCCGCCGACGATAGCACCTCGAATCCGGCCGCATGTTACCATGCCAGACACTCCATGACCAGATGAAATGCGCAATGTCGGGGACCGACTCCAGCAAAAGAATATATCAGGCGGTCTGAGGGGTGACACAATGGATCTGAAGAGGCGCGACACGCGCAATAGCATCAAAGTCGGCATCCTTGTGGAACAGTTCGACCCCTTCCTCAATGCATAGCGCGGCAATTAAACAATCAATTGTTTTTCTGACCGTCACACCCCGCCTCCGACCCAAGCGATAGATCTGAGCCGCGTGTTCAAACGTGGCTAACCGCTCCATCCGGAGAACGGGATACAGCAGGAGTAAGTCCCTTGTTCGCACACATTCGGCCTCTTGGCGGATTCCCTGGAGGATCTCGCAGAAGATCAGGTCGGTCAGGGCTAACGATCTTTTCCCCACAATGAGCCTCTGCAGGTGGAGATCTTGAGGGGTCGCGGCCCCATGAAAAAAATCGATCCAGACCGTTGTATCGACTACGATCACGTTCTCGCCCTGCGCATCGCCTCAAGATCCCCTTCCCACTTGACCCTTCCCCGGAGCTTCAATATCTCCTTCCGCTTTTCCGCCTTCAACAGTTCCCTCAACGCCAGATGGATTAACTCCTTTTTGGTCTTACACCGGAAGACCTGCAGGCCTTCTTTGGTGAGCTTCTCATCGAGATCGATATTCGTCCGAGCCATTGTCGCTCCCTCCTTTCTCCAGATAACACTAGCATAGGAAGGTGTATACGACAAGCATTCTATGTGTATAGAAATGCCACCTATGGAAGGGGTCATCGGTTCCATAACATCCGGCATCGCAATTCCGTTTCCCACGCCTGCGATGGAAATATGGTTGACAAGTACGTGCGTCAACACGAGAATCGCATAGAGATATTTGCGAGAAACGGTCTATTGTGCCTGGGGCGTCTATCGAGTCGCTGAACTTCCACTAGCATGTTTTCAAGCCAGAGATTTGACCTTACAAAGGAGGAACTCATGAAGCGAACGAGTTTGCTGTTTACCCTGATCTTGACGATCGGGATTGCGGTGGGGGTGATCGGAACTCAGGTTGTGAATGCGCAACAAGACCCGATGAAACGGACCGTACTCATCAAGACCGATCTGACGGGGATTGAGGGGAAGGAGGCTGCGCTGGTCCTGGTGGAGTTTGCGCCGGGAGGGGTCACCGCATCGCACTATCACTCTGGAGAAGAGATGATTTACCTCCTTGAAGGCTCGACCAGCATGGAGGTCAAGGACAAACCAGCCATCACCTTGAAAGCCGGCGATACGTTCCACCTGGCCCCCAAGCAGGTACATCGCGTCAAGAATCTCAGCGCGACAACGCCGGCCAAGGCCTTGACCTTCACGATCGCGGAAAAGGGCCGGCCGGATGTCGTCCCAGTGAAGTAGTGGTGGTGGCGGTGACTGGACTCGAACCAGTGACGCCGCGGATATGAGCCGCGTGCTCTGACCGACTGAGCTACACCGCCATATTGTGTGCGGATCTTAATGAGCATGTACGGTATTGCGTCACGATTGTCAAGCGGCAGGAACCTCGATTGTATCGTCCGGCTTGCCCCACTGGAACCGTGACGAGCTTGAACCTAAAGAAGCTTCCTCAGGACCTTGGCGTCCCAGTTTTGAACAAGTTCACTTAACTCCTGGGTCAATCGTCGTCCCTCGTCGTCCGTAGTCCAGAGCTTCGCCCAGGCGTCCAGATCGGCATAGGCGGAGAACTCCCAGAGCGCAAAATACTGAGGACGATGCCCCATGTAGAGGTCTCGAGAAAAAAGACCGATCAGCTTAAACTGCGGAAGGAGTTTTGTGAAGTGGTCGGCAAACCGCTGGTATGCATCGGCCACCTGCTTCCCCCAGATCCCCTGTTTCTGGTCAAACTCAATCATGTAGAACATCGCCTGTCCCTCCTCGCGTGATCGCTGGCCAGGATGTCATACCATGCTACCGAACATGACCGGACCGTTTTCGTGCAGCGTAGCTTGCCATGCGTTCGCCGAGATGTCAAACATTTTCAGTCCCTTTTCGACTCCTCGGAGAACCGTTGTCCGTCTCATAGCTTAGATCGGCCAAGGTTCCCGACGGTACCCCATCTCCCAGAACATCCACTCGTAGCGGCTGGTGATCACGAAGTGCCGGCGCATGGCGTCAAGTTCGGCAGGGGTGAGCGGTGCGGCCGTTGCATCGACAACATCGAGGACGCTGCGAACCAGACTGCCGAATTCCGCAGAGGCATACGTACCGATCCAGCGGGTATAGAGCGGGTCAGGCGAGCCGGCCCGTTCTAGTTCCTTGCCCACCTCCCAGTAGATCCAGTAACAGGGGAGCAATCCGGCAACCGTCTCGTGAAATGGGGCGGCGTAGGCCAGCGCCAGGAGATAGCTGGTATAGGCGAGGTTGGTGGGCGCAAGCGGCGTCGCGGCCACCGCCTGCGGGGTCAGCCCCCACTCGCGGAAGAAGCCCTCGTGAAGCTGACGCTCGACCTTGAGCACCCCTGCCGCGTGCTCGTTGAACAGAATGATCCATTTATCTCGAGGCGCCCGCGCCGCAACCATCGACAGCGCCCTGGCATACTCGCGCAGGTAAAGCGCATCCTGAACTGCGTAGAACTGAAAACGCTCTCGCGGCAGGGAGCCGTCAGTGAGTCCGCATAGGAAGGGGTGGCGCAAGATCGCGGCATAGATGCCCTCGATCGACCTCCACAGCTCTGCCGTAAACCCCATGACCGGTCCCTTCATCACTTCTCACAGTATGGTGGCATGCGCGTTCAGAAAGCAATGTCCCTTAATACGGCTGTTTTACTCTTGTGCCACCGAAAGGCTGGTAATAGGAAGTGACTCTGCCTCCAGACGTGATAGATCGACGATCTGGCTGGCATGGTCGATGTCGATGCCGACTAGGTGCCCCTCCGCATCAAAGTCCAATACGACTGCAGGGGCGGCCTCCCTGGAGTCCGCGCTGACCTTTTCCGACAGGTCGATATAGAGGGAGTCGGTCTCTGGGTAATAATGAAACTTCATGGTTGCACCCCTTTGAATTCGCGATCCGGAAAAGCGTTATGTACTGTCTCACCATTCTTTGGAGGGACCATTCAGTTTGCAGCCATAGATCTGAATAGTCGCCGAATGCCCCCCCAAGAGTCGGGTCCGGACCTTGTAGGGGCGCTGCTTGCTGCGCCCCTACGGGCAGGGCAAGCCCTGCCCCCACCATGCTAACGCCACCCACCATGTCAACCGATACTCCACACTTGCAGTAGGGTTAGCGGAACGGCGCGTGAACGCGACCTCACTATCCACGCAAAACCCAGAAGAACCGTTTGGTAATATGCCTACTGCTAGGCCACCGTTTCGATTAGACACCCCTAACCAAACTCACTCCGAATCGATGTCACGCGTCTGGCGATGTCCCATGATGCTCGACCTTGGCCGACCAAATTGCCCTAGCCACTCCAGACCAAGCAGTTGCAGTGCCTTTGAGAGCTGCTCTTATTCCGGAGATGCCCCAATCCTAGGCGGGGTGGCCCATTGCCTCATCCCATAATCAAGGGCTTCGATAACATCGCCAGGAAGGGGTGGACGAGCGTTGGGATTCACATAAAGCTTATAGGCACGTTCCAGGACATCACCATCCCGGCACATGCTGACCCAAAGGACACCGCTGAGAGACTGAAACGGCACACCTGCCTCGCCGGGACAGAATGCGCCCGTCGGAGCGCGGATCCGAATACGGGTTGGTTTCCTGGTCTCCTGGCCGCTGCGGTACCGAACTAGCTCCGTGCCCCAGAGCGCCTCTTCAAAATCAATGCGATGTCCTTCTATGTGTCCGAAGATGATGACATTACATCCTTCGTCGGGAAGTTGCGATAGGCCATCGAGCAGGAGTTGCCGAATCACCGTGCTCTCTGGGGTATCCATGTCAGGTGGATCGGCTGTTGCTGGCTTGAAGTTGAGGCCAAGGTCCACTGCGTCATGCGGATCTAGGGTTGCACGGGAACCCATATATGAGGTGATCCCGATCGAATCCTCCGACTCCGAAGGCAGTTTAAACGGAAACTCGTCCTTCCGGGTCTTGGATTCCGCGTTAACGGGATGCCCTCGAACCTCCGCCCAAACATCGAAGTTGCTCTTAGTCCCGGGATGCAAAGGTACATGGAGTCCCACCTGCGTAGCCCCATTCGCTAGGAGCGCCGCTCCATGGACCTCATAGATCGTTTTTTGTACCTGACGCATGTCATGAAGCGAGGCCCGATAGCACGCGATCAGCTTCTGAAGGCCTACATGGGCTTCAAGGATGGCGAGATCTTTCTCTAGCTGCTCGTACCAAGGTAGCCGTAGAACGATAAACGTCTCAGCCCAACCACGCCTGCTACGTAGCCACGCTTCACCCATTACAGCAGCGAGGGTTGGTAAGTGACGCATTATCTCTTCTATCACCATCGCACGAAATCCATCCACTGCCTCATTCGACCCGAGGCACAGGGATCCCTTTGGCGGATTCCACGCTTGTCCGCATTTGTCTAGCGAGATACGTGCTTACAAATTGTCCAGATCATTCGATAAACGGAGTGGACCGCAAACACACCGTTAGGCCATGCCGCGGCCATTCTCTTTCTTTTTCATCTGTTCTGGTAGTCGTATGGGGACTGTGTGTTTGTCGTTGTGCCACCGGGCTTGTAGGGGCGCTGCTTGCTGCGTCCCCCATGGGCAGGGCAAGCCCTGCCCCTACAATACCGATGCCGGGCATAATGTAATCATGTCCGTATCCACGAAGACCAACCTTCCCACAAGTACAAAATAACCCTGGCTACTTACACGAAACCCGGACGAAACGAAAGACGGTGCGATGTTGCACGCTTCAATGTAATTTTACGCGCACTGACAAATAACGCGCCACGTATTGTCGAATCGCGCCGAATGCTGTTGGGCGTAATGATAAAGGGGCGCAGATCGTAACGCCACCCTATCGACCGTTGACCAAAAATACTTCAACGTCACATATTCTCCGGCATGAGGTCAAACTTCGCCTGCAAGCTGTCACGAACTTCCTGTAGAATCTCAATGATCTTCCCCCGGCAGCGCGG